>JAEXUU010000154.1 GCA_023452965.1 Pseudomonadota bacterium
CTTCTCGGCGGGGTCGTGGCTCGGGCCGCGCGTCACCGCCCAGGACCAGAGCACGCCATCATGCTCGAGCCTGAGATCGTAATGGAGACGGCGCGCTGCGTGCTTGTGGATCACGAAGACGCCGCCGGCCTGCTTCGCCCTGCTCCGGCGTTTCGCTGCGCCTTTCGGCTCACGCGTCCGCGAAAAATCCCGCTTCGCGCGGTAGAGGTCGAGATTGGCCATGGCGCCCTCCGCGGCGGGTCAGGCACTCTTCCTGGTCTTGGCAGCGACGGCCTTCTTCGCCGGCTTGCCGCTCGCTGGCTTCTTGCCACCGGAGGCGGATTTGCGCGGCGCGTCCTCTTCCTCGCCGAGGCTCTTCTTCAGCGCCTCGAACAGGTTGACCACATTGGTGGGACGCTCGGCCGGCTTCGCAACCGGCGGCTTTCTGCCCTTGCGCTTGGCCTCGATCAGCGCCAGCAGCGCCTCCTCGTAACGATCCTCGAAGCCGCTCGGATCGAACCTGGCCTGCTTCTTCTCGATGATGTGGGTGGCGAGATCGACGAGTTCCGGGTCGAGCTTGCCCTTGCGCAGCCCGTCGAAGACCTCGTCCGGCTGGCGCACGGTCTTGTCGTAGCGCAGCGTCGTCAGCAGCAGCCCCTTGTCGAAAGGCTCGATCATCACCGGCCGCTCGCGGCGATAGAGCACGATCCGGGCGATGCCGGCCTTCTTCTGCTTCGCCATCGCCTCGCGGATCACCGCAAAGGCTTCTTCCGAGACCTCGTCGGAGGGGCTGAGATAATAGGGCTGGTCGAAATAGATCTGCGGTATCGCGGCGCGGTCGACGAACTGCTCGATCGAGAGGGTGTTGTAACTCTCGATCTGGACCGCGTCGATCTCATCCTCGTCTATGAGGAGGTATTCATCGCTGCCGATCTCATAGCCCTTGACCTCGTCGTCCTGATCGACCGGCTTGCCGCTGACGCTGTCGATATATTGGCGGCGGACGGTGTTGCCGGTCTTGCGGTTGATGACGCGAAAGGAGACCTTCTCGCTATGGTCGGTCGCCGAAGTCAGCTCGACGGCGCAGGAGACCAGCGAGAGCTTGAGATAGCCCTTCCAGGCCGGGCGCGGGGCCATCAGGCAGCCCTCAGGGCAGGCCGGCGCGGCGGCAGGGCGGGCGGCAGCTCGCGCAGCCAGGCTTCGGCGCGTGCCAGTTCGTCGCTGGTGACGACCGGCACCGGGTCGGCAAGGATGGCGAGCAGGACCTCGCGATCAAGCTGGCCGTTGGCGATGACCTCGCGCAAGGCGTCGCGGGTCTCGCGCTCGGCCAGGAGCTGGGCGCCAAGCGCGGCGATGAGGCGGTCCTTCGGCAGCTGGCGCATGATATCGACCCCCGGGCTGGTGACTGACACGCTCTGGTCAACCAGCGGGGCCGACCAAGGTTCCAGAGCGTGGCGCTAGCCTTTCCGGCGTTTTCGTGTATATGCCCCAGCCAACCGGCCCTAGCCGCCGGCGGCGCATCCTCTCCGCGATGAGGCGATGCGGGCTTCGGACCTTGCTGGACGACATCCCGGCCTGGCCCGCCAGATCAACATTCGAACCGAAGGAAAGCACGATGTCGATCACTGCTGAGCGCAAGACCGCGCTCGTGAAGGAACACGCCACCAAGCCGAACGACACCGGCTCGCCGGAAGTCCAGATCGCGATCCTGACGGAGCGCATCAACAATCTGACCGGCCACTTCAAGTCCCATCACAAGGACAACCATTCGCGTCGCGGCCTGCTCAAGATGGTCTCCCAGCGCCGTTCGCTGCTCGACTATCTCAAGGGCAAGAACGAAGGCCGTTATCGCACGCTGATCGAGAAGCTCGGCATCCGCCGCTGATCGCGAGATGAATTCCCGCCCGGTGCCTCGTCGCTCCGGGCGGTTCTTCAAGGGGCCGGCCGCAATGGTGCGGCATTACCCTTCTTGAATGCGGCGGCCGCAGGGGGCGGCTTTCCGCATGATCCACCGGGCGTCGCGGACGCCCATGGCAGGATCGCCGAGCGCTCGGGCGCGGCTGAACTGTACGACCGAGCGTTTTGCCGTCTTGCCCATGGGCCAAAGGGCGCGGGGCGGATCGCATCCGACCGAAAGAAAATCCATGTTCGACATCCAAACCGAAGAGCTGATCTGGGGCGGGCGCAAGCTCGTGCTCGAAACCGGCAAGATCGCCCGCCAGGCCGACGGCGCCGTGCTCGCCACCTATGGCGAGACCGTCGTGCTCGCGCCCATCGTCTCGGCCAAGGAGCCGAAGCCGGGCTTCGACTTCTTCCCGCTGACCGTGAACTACCAGGAAAAGACCTTCGCGGCCGGCCGCATCCCCGGCGGCTACTTCAAGCGCGAGGGACGCCCGACCGAGAAGGAGACGCTGGTCTCGCGCCTGATCGACCGGCCGATCCGCCCGCTCTTCGCCGATGGCTACAAGAACGACACCCAGGTGATCGTGACCGTTCTGCAGCACGATCTCGAGAATGATCCCGACATCGTCGCCATGGTCGCCGCCTCCGCCGCGCTGACGCTCTCCGGCGTGCCCTTCATGGGCCCGGTCGGCGCCGCCCGCGTCGGCTATGTCGACGGCGCCTACAAGCTCAACCCGCTGATCGACGAAGTGAAGGAATCGGCGCTCGACCTCGTCGTCGCCGGCACCCAGGACGCCGTCCTGATGGTCGAGTCGGAGGCCAAGGAGCTCTCCGAGGAGATTATGCTCGGCGCCGTGATGTTCGGCCACAAGCACTTCCAGCCGGTGATCGACGCGATCATCCGCCTCGCCGAGAAGGCCGCCAAGGAGCCGCGCGAGTTCAACCCGCCGGACGACCAGGCCGTGCTCGACGCGATCATGAAGGTCGGCGAGGCCGAGCTGCGCGCCGCCTACAAGATCACCGCCAAGGCCGAGCGCTATGCCGCCGTCGACGCCGTCAAGGCCAAGGTCGTCGCCGCGCTGGTCTCGGATGCGCCGGACGGCGTTTCGACCTTCAGCAAGGAGAAGGTCGGGGCCCAGTTCAAGGAAGCCCAGGCCAAGATCGTGCGCTGGAACATCCTCGACGACGGCATCCGCATCGACGGACGCGACGTCAAGACGGTGCGCAAGATCGTCGCCGAGGCCGGCGTCCTGCCGCGCACCCACGGCTCCTCGCTGTTCACCCGCGGCGAGACCCAGGCGCTGGTCGTGACCACGCTCGGCACGGGCGATGACGAGCAGTTCATCGACTCGCTGGAAGGCACCTACAAGGAGACCTTCCTGCTGCACTACAATTTCCCGCCCTATTCGGTCGGCGAGACCGGCCGCATGGGTTCGCCCGGCCGTCGCGAGATCGGCCATGGCAAGCTCGCCTGGCGCGCCAT
>JAEXUU010000247.1 GCA_023452965.1 Pseudomonadota bacterium
TGCTCCCCGGGCGATGCATGCCGGCGGTCCCGGCATGGGGCGCGGACCGGCCATGAGGCCCGGCGGCGGCATGGGGCGCGGGCCAGCCATGAGCCGGGGCGGCGGGATGAGAGGCGGCGGCATGGGCGGCGGCCGTGGCGGTGGCAGGGGCGGCGGTCGCCGCTCCGACATCCGCCTGAAGCACGACGTCGTGCTGCTCGGGCATCTCGACAATGGTCTCGGCCTCTACAGCTTCGCCTATGGCGGCTCGGAGAAGCGCTATGTCGGCGTGATCGCCCAGGAGGCCCTGAGCGTTGCGCCCTGGGCGGTAAGGCGCGGCGCCGATGGCTATCTGCGCGTCGACTACCGGGTGATCGGCGTACCGTTCCAGAGCTTTGACCAGTGGCGCGTCTCCGCCACGCCTTCGCTCGTGCCGGTCGGCGGCGCGGATTGAGAAGGGATCTCGTCGCCAGTTTCATTCAACTCCCGGGATCGGTTCCATGACAAAGCCATGGCAAGCGCTGCGTCGGCTCGCTCTCCTGCTCACGGCGGGCGCGGCCTTCATCCTCTCGCCGGCGACGGCCGCACGCGCCCAGCAGCCCTTCAAGACCCCGGCCGAGGCCGCGGCGGCCCTGGTCGACGCGGTTCGCGCCCGCGACACGGCGCGCCTACGGACCATTCTCGGCGCTCCGGCGCGCGTGATCCTCAGCTCCGGCGATACGGTCGCCGACGCAGCTGATCGCGAGCGCTTCGTCGTCGCCTACGACAATCGCCATTCGGTGAGCGAAAAGGGCGATACCGCCACCTTGCTGGCGAGTTTCCGTTCCCGATCCCGATCGTTCGCAGCGGCGGCCGTTGGAAGTTCGATTCCGAGGCCGGCAGCAGGGAGATCACCGCGCGCCGGATCGGCCGCAACGAGCTTGCCGCCATGCAGGCGATCCTCGCCTTCTACGATGCGCAGCAGGACTATGCCGCGAAGGATCGGACCGGGAAGGGGGCGGGTCTCTATGCGAGCCGGATCGTCAGCCGGCCGGGCACGCGCGATGGACTATACTGGCCGAGCGCTGCCGGCGAGGAGCAGAGCCCGCTGGGAGAGCTCGCCGCCGAAGCGGCTGGCGAGGGCTACCGCGCTGGCGAGGAGCGCCGGCCCTATCACGGCTACTACTTCAAGATCCTGACGCGGCAGGGCTCCGCGGCGCCCGGCGGCCGGATCGACTATGTCGCCGGCGGGCGGATGATCGGCGGCTTCGCCATCTTGGCCTATCCGGCGGAGTATGGCAGGTCCGGGGTGATGAGCTTCATGCTCAATCATTCAGGCACGGTCTACCAGAAGGACCTCGGCCCCCGGACCGCCCGCACCGCGGCCCGGATGGGCAGCTTCAATCCCGACAGCGGCTGGGAGAAGGTCTCGCCCGGCCAATAGCAGCAGTGGTGGCCTCCGGATGCTTCGAGCCCGCATTCATCTTCGTTCGGCTCGTGATGCCCATTCGGGAGGCAAGACCCGGAAACTGCCGGGGCTGCGGCGATGAGAGCCCGGGATCTGCTTCCCGCGAGCCTTGTGGGCTACCGGCTGGAAAGCTTGCGTTTCGATGTCACGGCTGGCCTCGCGGTCGCCGCCGTCGCCATTCCCAGTGCCATCGCCTATCCGGCGATCGCCGGGCTGCCGGCCGAGGTCGGCCTCTACTCCAGCATCCTGCCGCTGGTCGGCTACGCGCTGTTCGGGCCGTCGCGCAAGCTGATGGTCGGTCCGGATGCTGCGACCATGACCGTACTGGCCGCGGCGCTGGCGACCCTGCCTCTCGACAATCCGGCCGATCGCGTCGCCGCAGCGGCGGCGTTGGCCCTGATGGTCGGCGTGCTCTGCGTCCTAGCGGGCAGGCTGAGTCTCGGCGTCGTCGCGTCCTTCCTGTCGCGCCCGATCCTGATCGGCTTCATCAGCGGCATCTCGATCTCGATCCTGATCGGCCAGATTGGACGGCTGACCGGTGTCCGCATCGAAGGTGACGGGCTGATTCAGCCGCTGCTCGAGATCATCCGCAAGGCCGGCCAGATCCATTGGCCCTCGCTCGGCTTCGGTGCTGCGATGTTCGGCCTGCTCGTGTTGCTGGCGCGGCTGCGCTTTCCGATTCCCGGGCCGCTCGTCGTCGTCGTGCTGGCGGGCATCGCTTCCGCGCTGTTCGATCTCGAGGGCCGCGGCATGAAGGTGATCGGCAGTCTGCCGAGCTCGATGCCGACCTTGTCCCTCCCCGATGTCTCCCGCTTGCCGGTGAAGGAACTGCTGCTCGGCGCCGGCGCCGTCTGGCTGGTCAGCGTCAGCTCCGGCCTGGTCGCGGCGCGCAGCTTCGGCGCTCGGGACAAGTTCGACGTCGACGCCGACCGCGAGCTGACCGGACTTGGATACGGCAACATTTTCTCGGGCCTGTTCAGCGGCTTTCCGGTGACGGTCTCGGACTCGCGCACGGCGATCAACATCTCCGCCGGTGCTCGCTCTCAGATCTCGGGGCTCGTCGCTGCCTTCGCGCTGACGGCGCTGCTGCTCTATCTCAACAACGCGCTGCGCCTCCTGCCCAATCCGGCGCTGGGCGCGATCCTCGCCTTCGCTGCGCTGAACCTGATCGATCTCGGCGGTCTTCGCGAGATCTGGCGCGTCAGCCGCACCGAGTTCGTCTTCGCCCTGATCAGCATGTGGGGCGCGATCAGCCTCGGCGTCCTCAGCGGAGTCGTCATCGCCATTGCCGGCACCTTGCTGCATGTCCTTCTCAAGGAAATGCGTCCGCGCGTCGCCCTGCTCGGACGGATCGCCGGACGGCCGGGCTTCTACAAGCTCCACCGCAGCGAGCGGGCGGCCCCGGTGCCGGGCATGGTGATCTTCCTCGTGCAGGGCAGCATCCTGTTCTTCAATACGGACTTTCTGCGCGACCGTTTCGAGAGCGTGGCGCAGGCGGTCCCGCCGGGTACCGACTGGCTCCTGGTCGACGCCAGCGCCGTCGCCCAGATCGACACGACCGCTGTCGCGATGCTGCAGAAGCTGCGGGCTGATCTGTCGCAACTCGGCCTGACGCTGGTTCTGGCCGAACTCCACCGCGAGCCTTGGGAGATTCTGCAGCGAGCCGGCTTCTTCGAGGGGCCGGAAGCGACGATGGTCTTCGACGATGTCGAGGATGCTGTCAGTGCGCTTGCCGGCCGCGAACCCGGCACTGCGGCGCAGCCGATGCCGGTCGGCGAAGGACCGGTCGGCGAGGGGCGGCCCGGCTCCGTCTAGGCTGGCTCGGTGCGCCGGTACTCCCGGACCAGGATGTCGCCGCTGATGATCAGCACCCAGAGCGGAAAGACCAGGAAAGCCCCGTCGACGATATGGCTGCCGAGCAGCAGGAAGGCGGCTGCGGCGTAGCCGCAGAACGCCGTCCAGCGCGCCGCGATCCCCGTGCGCAGCACGATGGTCGAGGCCGTCAGCAGGAAGACGCCCGCGACCTTCAATGCGTAGACGCTGACGAGGAAATAGGAGAAGGAGCGCGCCAAGGTAAAGGTCACCGAGCCCGCGAGTTCGCGAGGCAGTGCCGCATGGGTGGTCAGGATCGCCCCGATGGCGGCAGCGGCGGTGAACAGCATGGCGACGAAGAGCAGGCCGCTGCCGAGGAAGACCGTTGCGAACAGCGGATGCTCCTGCGCACCGAGCCTGTCGCGCAGCACGCCCATGAACCAGAGAAAGGCGATGCCGGCGAAGGGGATGAGGTGGAGCGCGAGCTCGACCTTCCAGGCCTGGGCCCCGAGCCAGTCGCCGGGGTCGCGCGGATGCAGGCGCAGCGTCTGGAGAACCAGCAAGATCGCCGACAGGAGCAGGGCCGAGAACAGGATGCCGGCGACCGCCGCGGCCCGCGGCGCCTTCAGCCCGGCAGGTGCGTGATGGGCGGACGACGCCATGCTCGACCCCGTTGACTGCAAAATCGGCGGCCGCGCCAGACCCAGCCGCAGGGCTCTGAGGCTAGGGATCGGCGAAGCGCAGCAGCCCAAGCCGCTCGGCGCAGGTTACAAGCTCCACCACGGAGCGGATCTGCAGCTTCTCCATCACCTTGTGGCGATGCGCCTTCACCGTCCGTTCGGTGGTCCCGAGCGCGAAGGCGACCTGCTTGTTCATCTTGCCGCGGATGACGAGATCGAAGACCTCGCGCTCGCGTCGTGTCAGCAGGAGCAGCCGCTGCCTTGCCGCGCGTACCCGGCCCTCCCGCTCGCTGGCGAGGCGATGACGGGCGATGGCGCGATCGATCGCGACGATCAGCTCCTCGGAGGCCACCGGCTTGGTGAAGAAGTCCTCGGCTCCGGCCTTGATCGCCTTGACGCCGGTGCGCACGTCGTTCTGGCCGGAAAGGCAGATCACCGGGAGGTTCGAGCCGGCCCTGTTCAGCCGATCGAACAGGTCGGGCACGTCCGTGTCCGGCTTCTCCACATCGACGACGATGCAGCTGGCGCTGTCGTCGTCCGGTATCTGGCTCAGAATCTCGTCGGTGCTGCCATAGGCCTTGGTCCGGTAGCCGCAGGCGCGGAGCAGTCCGTCGATCCCGGCCTGGGCGGATAAGTCTCCTTCAACGATATGCACGAGAGCTGACATGGCTTTCCCCCGATCTGCTGGCTGGCGGGCAGCCGCTCCGCCGGTCATCTCGGAATGCGCGCGGCCTCAGGGTGGCTTCAACGAGTCCCGGTCGCAGCGTTGATACTTGGTCGCCATGCCGCCCTCCGGGCCGAGATAGCGATTGAGCGTCCCGCCCTCCGCCAACGCGAACACCGCGCGGGCGCTGTCGGATGAGACGGTGGTGGTGCAGCTCAGGTTCAGCACCTGCCGATCGCCCTGGGCCGTCATGCGGACGATCCGGCAGGTGGCGAGTGGCGTCGCCAGCCGCTGGCCGGCAATGATGAAGGCCGGTGCGAAGGCAGCTGCCGGCCGCCGGAACGCTATTGCCGCTCCCTTCGAGATGAAGACGCTGGAGCAGGTTCCTCCTGCCTCGAGCCAGGCACCCTGGAAGGCGCCCACCTGTGCCCGCACCTCCGAGGAAAGAGGCAGGGTGAGCGTGGCCGTGGCCACAGACGCGACAAGGAGCGTCAGGCGGCAGATTGATGCGGTCATCCAGCCTCCATCGCTAGGGCAGGCTCGGTCGAGCAGGGAGCGCCGGAAGGCGACGCGCTCAGTCGATCGGGGATGGCAGGACGCGTGTCGGAGTATTATCGCCGACGGTATCGCAACCTGAACGGGTTGTTGCGTCGCGCCGCCGCCATGCCGCTGCACCTCATTTCTGACCGTAGTGCAGGCCGCAAAAGCGGTTCCGGGAAGTAGGTTACGGTTGGCTACGTGGGGAGGGATCGTCGGCCGGCTCCGCCGCGGGGGCTGCAGCGTGTTGCCCCGCCTCCCACGCGGACAGCTGTGTCCGCACCGGGAAGCCGGCTTGGATGGCGCCGCGGACGAGGATCGCGCGGTCCCTCGCATTGAAGTTCCGCCGGTCGAGCTCGCCGTCGAAGTCGGCAAAGAACCCGGGGCGCAGCTTCAGGAATTCGGCGCGGGCCTGCGCGGCTTCATGGCCCATGCCGCGTCGGGCGAAGATCAGCGCGGCAACGAAATGGTAGATCGAGAAGCGTTGCAGATTGGCCCGCTTGATCAGGTCGACGGCGCGCGCATCCTCGCCCTGCATATAGGCGGCGAGGGCGAGAAGCCCGGTATAGTAGCTGGAATGGCCGGGGTTTTTGGCCATTGCCTCCTCGATCAGGCTGGCGCCGGGCCCCCAGTTGCCGGATTGCGCGACCCAGGCACCGAACTCGCCGAGCAATTCGGTGTCGTTGGGATTGAGCGCCCGCGCCTGCGCGCCGATGCGCAGCGCCTCGGCAGGCTCGCCGCTGAAGTAGAGCACCGTCATCAGCGCTTGCAGCGCCCGGACGTTCTCGGGCGCGAGCCGGGCCGCGCGTTCGGCGGCGGCCCGCGCCCGCACGATCGGCGTCGGTGGACCGGCGCGGCGGTTCAGCTTGAACCGTTCCTCGTCGAGATAGAGATAGGACAGCATCGCCCAACTGGTCGCATGCTGCGGATAGCGCTCCGTGACCTGCTCCAGGCACTCGCGCGCCTGCGCATGCTCGCTGGCGTCGATCACGGTACGGTAATGGTAGAAGCGGTAGGAGCAATCCTGCGGCAGGCTCGCCAGTCCGAGCTTTCCCGGCCGCACAAGCGGCGGATTGGTGAAGATCACCCCATAGGGTTGCGCGACAGCCGTCGCGACGTTCGCGGCGATCGTCGTTTCGATATCGACGATCGGCTTGTCGCGCGGATCGGCATCATAGGTCCCGGCCCACAGGACGATCGCGCTTTCACCGTCGAGCACGCGAGCGGATATCCGCAGCTTGCCATCGGACAGGCGGATGCCGCCCTCCAGCACGTAGCGGCTGCCGGGAGGGCGCGGGACTTCGACGGTCGCTGCCCCGGAAGTCGGGCCCGGAGGCTCACGCGCCAGAACCGTCAGCTCCTTGAAACGGGTGAGTTGCGCCAGCAGTTCCTCGGTGAGCCCGGCGGCGTAGTAGTTGACCTCTGGCTGGCCCGAGAGATTGGCGAAGGGCTTCAGCGACAGCGAGGGCGCTTCGGGGGCGGACAGCGCCCTCGCGGAGGTCACAGGCTGTGGCGGGGTCGCAAGCCAGGCGAGGTAGCCTGCTGCGAGCATTGTCAGCGCGAGCAGCGAGCCCACAAGCCAGGGCGGGCTCTGCCTGGTGGAAGCGGCGGTGTCGCTGCCATGCCGGTCGACGCGCAGCGGCGCAGCGGACGGGGCGTCATCCCCATGATCCTGCCGCCATTGGAAATGGGGCACATAGGCGCCCTTGGGAATTTCGATCAGAACAGGGGCGGAATTGCCCGCCAGCAGGTAGTAGCGCTCCAGCGCACGCCGCAGGCGCCCCGCTTCGATGCGCACGACCGGATCGTTCTGGATGTCGAAATTGGCATCCCGGCCGAAGACCTCGACCGCCACCGAATAGGCCTTGATCCGGTCCGCCCGGCCCGCAAGCGTCTCGTTGACCACATAGACCAGGAACTGGCGGACCCGGGCCGGCACGCTGAACTCGGCACTGGCGAGAATACGGTCGAGCTGCGCACGGACTTCCTGCTCCGGCGGGTGCGGCCCGGACGGAGCAGCACTGTCGTCATCACAGTTCCTGGGCCGATGCTGCTCCACGGAATAGGCTCCCCCGAGCCGGACATCCCGATAGTAAAGGCAAGGCGAGGCGGTACTTCTGTGTAACCTCTCGTTATTTACTCCCAACTCGGCGGACGGGCCACATAATTATGGCCTTTCGCGGGGGGCTCGATCCTATGGATACGGGCGTTCTGGCTGCCATCAGGCGCTTGCCGAAACACAAAAAGGTGATCGAGGAGCTTGTCCTGGGCAGCGAGAGCTTCCGCAATATCTGCGGAGACCTCGCCGAGGCCGAACTGGCGCTGCAGCGCTGGGAAGCCTCGGAAGCCCCGGGAGCCGCTGCCCGGCGCGACGAATACAGGCATCTGATCGACGGGCTCGAGGCCGAGCTCCGGCAGGCGATACACGAGCGACAGACCCGGCATTCCGGGCGGCATGGCGGCTAGGGCATCGGACCGAAAGAACAGGTGTGGCTTTCGGACGCATCCGATGCTTCGATGATGGGGATGGGACGCCACTGCGCCTCGATCGGACGCATGGCGCTCAGGAAGCAGACTGGTGTTCCTCAGGGTGGAGAGTTCCGATGTCGAAGCATGCAAGCTGGCTCCTCGCAATCTCGTTGGCTATCGGTGCCGCAGGCTGCGCCACGACCCCAACGGTGACGAGCGAGACCGTGATCGTGGCCGGTGTGGGCGCGGTCGAGGTCGAGCGGATTGATGTCGAGGTCGTCACCATCGATCCCGCGACGCGCATCGTCGTGGTCCGCCAGGGGCAGTATGCGTGGCGGGTGATGGTCCCCGAGATCTTCGGCGATCTTAATGGCGTCCGCCCGGGCGACCGGTTGCAGATCCGGCGCGTCGAGGGTGCGCTGCTCGGCGCCCGGCGCGCGAAGCGGGGCGCCCGGCCTGAGATCGTCTACACCGAGGAGGTCAGCGCGCCGCGCTTCCAGAATCTGCCCGACAGGTTCGTCGAGCGCTCGCTCACTCTGACTGCGAAGTTCGAGCGCTACGATCCTGCCACCGGCATCGTCAGCTATGTTGGTCCCGCGGGGCCGCGCACGCACCGCGTGGTCGATCCCGATATCGCGAAGGATCTGCGGCGCCTGCGGCGCGGCGATATGGTCGACCTCACCTTCGCCGAGGCCATTCACGTCGTGAAGCTCTGACGACGCCGCCCCCGCCCCAGGCAGCCCCCCCCGCCCCCCG
>JAEXUU010000165.1 GCA_023452965.1 Pseudomonadota bacterium
GGCCATCGAGATGTCGTTGAAGAAGTCGATGACGCCGGCACGCTCCATGAAGGCGCCGAACAGGATGAACAGGAAGATGAAGGTGGCCGAGACGGCCGTCGGCGTGGCGTAGAGGCCCTCGGTGCCGAAGGACATCTGCTCGATCACCTGTTCCAGGCTGTAGCCGCGATGGTCGAACGGTGCCGGCAGATAGCGGCCGAACAGGCAATAGGCCAGGAAGGTGCCGGCGACGAGTGGCAGGGCGATGCCCATGGCGCGCCAGACCAGCAGGAACAGCACGATCAGCGCCGCGATACCGACGACCATGTCGGCATGGGTCAGTTCGCCGGCCCGGTTCACCAGCTCGTTGTAGTTCCACCAGTGATAGAGGCCGAGCGAAAAGCCGACGATGCCGACCGCCCACCAGAAGGCGCGGGCCGGCGGCGAGGTCTCGTCGGCATTGGCGAGCAGGCCGCAGGCGGTCAGGCAGAGGAAGCCGACATGGAGGGTGCGCAGCACCTGGTTCGGCAGGGTGCCGGTGTAGAGCGTGACGAGCTCGAAGGCGCCAAACAAGGTGAGGAAGGCGAGGATCGCCTCGATGTTCGGGCGGCCGCGGGCGGCGCCGAGCAGGATCCAGCCGAGCCAGAGCACGAAGGCGATCCGGATCGCCATGATCGGGGTCAGCCAGGAGATCGAGGGGACGATCCGGAAGTCGAGCGGGATGCCGAAGGCGGTGACGATCTGGAAGGCGGAGAAGGCAACGGCGATCCAGAACAGCAGGCGGCCTTTCCAGCCTTCGCCGAAGGTCGCCGGCAGGCCGTGCTCGGGGTCGTAAGGAGCGGCCTGCGGGCTTCCGGCGACATCCGGTACGGCCAGGGGCCTGCTGTCCTGCGTGCTCATCGGCTGTTTCCCGCTCACCGCCGCGCTCGTGGCGCGATCTTGCCTGTTCGTTCCGTCAAAAAAGGCGAGGCCGGATGCCGGCCTCGCCTGGTTCGTCGCTGTCGTAGCGGCTCAGGAGCCGGCCTTCAGGCCCTTTTCCTTGAAATAGCGCGCCGCGCCGGGGTGCAGCGGCAGCGGCATGCCGTCGAGCGCGTTCTCGAGCTTGATCGAGCGCGCGGCCGCATGGGCGGCGGCGAGATCCGGCAGGTTCTCGAAGATGGCCTTGGTCATCTGGTAGACCGTCTCCTCCTTCATGCCTTCATGGGTCGCGAGGTAGTTGACCACGGCGGCGGCCGGCACTGCGGCGGTCTGGCCGGTATAGGTGTTGGCGGGGATCGCGACCTTGACGAAGGGCGGGCCGGCCTTGTCGACGACGGCGGCCGGCACCTCGACCACTGTGATCTCGACCGAGGTCGCGAGATCGCGCAGCGAGGCGACGCCGAGGCCGGCCGATTGCAGCGTCGCGTCGAGCTGGCGGTTCTTCATCAGCTCGACGGATTCGGCGAAGGGCAGGTACTCGACCTTGCCGAGGTCCTTGTAGGACATGCCGGCGGCGGCGAGGATGGCGCGGGCGTTGAGCTCGGTGCCGGATTTCGGCGCGCCGACCGAGAGGCGCTTGCCCTTGAGGTCGGCGAGCGTCTTGATGCCGCTATCCTTCGAGGCGACGATCTGGATGTAGTTCGGATAGATCGCGGTGATGCCGCGCAGCTTCTTCAGCGGCGCCTTGAAGCCGGCTTCCTCGTCGCCCTTCCAGGCGGCATCGAGGGAATCGCCGAGGGTGAAGGCGATCTCGCCCTTGCCCTGCTGGAGCAGCTGCAGGTTTTCGACGGAGGCCTTGGTCGCCTGCACGGTCGGGCGGACATTCGGGACCTTCTCGCCATAGATCTTCGAGAGCGCGACGCCGAGCGGGTAGTAGACGCCGGAGGTGCCGCCGGTGAGGACGTTGATGAATTCCTGCGCGCGGGCGGCTCCCGGTGCGACGGCGATGGCGAAAGCGGTGGCGATACCGGCCAGGCTACGGCCGCTGAACAGCGTCTTCATGGTTCCTCCCGAAACGGTTCCCAGGCTTCTGCGAGCCGGGCTGCGACATTTGTAGGACGCTTGGCCGCGGAAAGGGAAGCCGGGCCAAAGGGCTAAGCCGCGTGAATGCCCGCTTGCGGCGCGATTTTCGCCCTGCTCCCGACAGAATGAGGCGGAGATTGCCCTCACCGGCTGGACAGGCTAGCCGGGGCACACCATCTGCACGTCCGTCCCCAGCCGCCACGGAGCGCTTACCCGATGCCTTCGCAGAAGCCGAACCCGCCTTCGATCGACCGTCGCCTGCTCCTGTCGGGGGCGGCTGGAACGGCCGCTCTGGCAGCGCTCGGCTTCGCGCCCAAGGCGCTGGCGCAGCAGGGGCTGAAGCTCGCCGCCGCCGAGGCGTTCAGCTTCGAGGGGCTGAAGGCGCGGGCTCGCGATCTCGCCGGCAAGCCTTATGTGGCCCCGCCCAATCCCAAGCCCGACGTGCTGGAAAGGATCGACTACGACGCCCATGGCAAGATCAGGTTCAAGCCGGAGCTGGCGCTATGGGCGAACGGCCCCTCGCCCTGGCCGGTGACCTTCTTCCATCTCGGCCGCTATTTCCAGAAGCCGGTGCGCATGCATGTCCTCGAAGACGGCAAGGCGCGCGAGATCGTCTATGACGAGAGCTATTTCGAGATGCCGGCCGATTCCCCGGCGAAGCAATTGCCGCTGGGTGCCGGCTTTGCCGGTTTCCGTTTCCAGGAAAGCCGCTCGGGCCATCCCGGCCGCAAGGGCGAGAAGCTCGACTGGCAGAAGAACGACTGGGTCGCCTTCCTGGGCGCCTCCTATTTCCGCGCCATCGGCGAGCTCTACCAGTACGGGCTCTCGGCGCGCGGCCTCGCCATCGACCCGGCTGTCGCCGGCAGGGCGGAGGAGTTCCCGGACTTCACCCATATCTGGCTCGAGACGCCTGCGGCGGCCGCCGAACAGGTCGTCGTCTACGCGCTGCTCTCCGGCCCCAGCGTCGCCGGTGCCTTCCGCTTCCGCATGCACCGCGGCAAAGGTGTGGTGATGGAGATCGAGCAGGAGCTGCATCTGCGCAAGGATGTCGAGCGCCTCGGCATCGCACCGCTCACCTCGATGTACTGGTATTCCGAGAAGGCCAAGGCGACGGCCGTCGACTGGCGGCCCGAAGTGCATGATTCCGACGGGCTCGCCCTGTGGACCGGCAGTGGCGAGCGGGCCTGGCGCCCGCTGAACAACCCCCGCCGGACGATCGCCTCGGCCTTTGTCGACGAGAATCCGCGCGGCTTCGGGCTGATGCAGCGCGACCGCGAGTTCGGCCATTACATGGACGGCGTGTTCTACGAGCGCCGGCCCAGCCTCTGGATCGAGACCATCGGCAACTGGGGCAAGGGCTCGGTGCAGCTGATCGAGATCCCGACCGATGATGAGATCCACGACAACATCGTGGCGATGTGGGTGCCGCAGGCACCTGCCAAGGCGGGCAACGCCTACAGCTTCCAGTATCGCCTGCACTGGCTCGCCGACGAGCCCTTCCCCTCGCTGCTCGGCCGCGTCGTCGCGACGCGGATGGGCAATGGCGGCCAGCCCGGCACGGTGAGGCCGAAGGGCGTGCGCAAGTTCATGGTCGAGTTCAAGGGCCCGGCGCTCGAGTCGATCCCGTTCGGGGTCAAGCCGGAGGTCGTGCTCTCCAGCTCGCGCGGCAGCTTCTCCTACATCTTCGCCGAGGCGGTGCCGAACGATGTCCCCGGTCATTGGCGGGCCCAGTTCGACCTGACGGTGGAGGGGACCGATCCGGTCGAGATGCGCTGCTTCCTGCGTGGCGGCGACAAGGTGCTGACCGAGACCTGGATGTATCAGTACCTGCCGGGCTGATACCGACGTCGCTTAGCCCTCGAGCTGGCGCTTTTGGATGCGCTCGACGGAGACGAACAAGGTGTTGGCAGCGCCGGGTTCGATGCAGAACACGTCGAAGCTTGGTGCCTGTGGATCGTCGGCCGGCATGTGCAGGGTCGCGGAGCCCTTGCGGCCCGCAAAGGCCAGGATCCGGAAGCTCAACCCGTCGGGCAGGGCGATCTCGACGGCGTCCGCCGCGATTTCGGTCGCGACGCCGTCGCGTATCGTCCTGAAGCTCACCCGTTCGGTACTCACTGACCCACTCCGGTTCGGTTGCAAGGACCTCGGGCCGGTGATCCGCGTTGGCGTTTTCCTCTCGGAAACCAATCGCGCGGCATATCGGATCATCCGCTGGTCAGGAGGCTGCATGGAAACGTCTCTCTACCTCCCGGTCAAACGCTTCCTGGAAGAGCTGGGCTATTGCGTGAAGGGCGAGGTCGGCAATTGCGACCTCGTCGCGCTGCATGGCGAGGATCCGCCGGTCGTCGTGATCGGCGAACTCAAGCTCAGCTTCAATCTCGAACTCGTCCTGCAGGGCGTCGACCGGATGAGCGCCGGCGACGAGATCTGGCTCGCCGCGCAGCTCTCCGCCAGGGGCAAGGGGCGCGAGAGCGACCCCCGCTACCGGAATCTCTGCCGGCGCCTCGGCTTCGGCCTGCTCGGCGTCGGCCGGATGGGCGAGGTCGAGGTGTTGGTCTCCCCCGCGGCGCCGACGCCCCGCAAGGACCCGCGCCGGCGCTCGCGCCTGGTCGACGAGCACAAGCGCCGCAAGGGCGATCCGGCCGCCGGCGGCAGCACGCGCAAGCCGATCATGACCGCCTATCGCCAGCAGGCGCTGGCCTGCGCCGCGGCGATGACGGAGGCGCCGCGCCGGCCGCGCGACCTCAAGCCTTCCTGCCCCGATGCGCAGAAGATCCTGCACCGCAACGTCTATGGCTGGTTCGAGCGCGCCGAGCGCGGCCTTTATGCGTTGACGCCGACGGGGCGCAACGCGGTCGCGGCCTGGCTGGCGCCGTCGGTCGCTATGGCTATGGAGCCGGAGCGCGAGCCCGCCGAGGCCCTCGCGTGAGATCCTGTCGATGAGCTGCGGGCCGGCCCTCGGCGCGCTTGCCATCGATCTGGCGTAACATTATATCATTCCTTATGGCCCACGCGCATTCCCATCGCCATCCTGTTTCGGAGAGTCCCGGCTGGTCGCTTCTGCGGCTGTCGGCTGCGGGCAGGCTCGGCCTGGCGCTCGCTGCGATCGTGGTGCTCTGGGCGGCGACGCTCGCCGTCATCGCGTGAAGAGTAACGCCGTCATGCCCGCCATCCGCCTCACCGATCTGACGCTCGGCTATGACCGGCATCCGGCCGTGCATCATGTCTCGGGCGAGATCGCGCAGGGTAGCCTGACCGCGATCGTCGGCCCCAACGGCGCCGGCAAGTCGACTTTGCTCAAGGGCATCGCCGGGGCGCTATCGCCGCTCGGCGGCGCGATCGCGCTGCAGAAGGGCCAGCGCCTCGCCTATCTGCCGCAATCGGCCGAGCTCGACCGCTCTTTCCCGATCCATGTCTATGATCTCGTCGCCATGGGGCTGTGGACCAGTGCCGGCATTTTCGGCCGCATCGGTCTTGGCCAGCGGGCCAGGATCGAGGCGGCGATTGCGGCCGTCGGCCTGACCGGCTTCGAGCGCCGCAGCATCGGCACCTTGTCGGGCGGGCAGATGCAGCGCGCCTTGTTCGCGCGCCTCCTGCTGCAGGATGCCGACCTGATCCTGCTCGACGAGCCTTTCACCGCGATCGATGCCCGCACCACCGCCGATCTGCTGGAGCTGGTGCAGCGCTGGCATGGCGAGAAGCGCACGGTCGTCGCCGTGCTGCACGATATCGAGACGGTGAAGCGCGCCTTCCCGCAGACCCTGCTGCTGGCGCGCGAGACCGTCGCCTGGGGGCAGACCGGCGAGGTGCTGACCGCCGGCAACCTGCTCAAGGCGCGCCACATGGTCGAGGCCTTCGACAGCCATGCGCCGGCCTGCGCGGCGTAGGCTTTCGGCATCTCCTTCTTGATCGAGACACTCTGACCGGGTCATCCCGGGCGACCGCAGGGAGACCCGGGATCCATTCCTGAATCGTTCCGGAATGGATCCCGGGTCTTCGCTTCGCTACGCCCGGGACGACGGCGCATTTGAACTGAACGCGATGCTCTACGACCTCCTGATCGGCCCCTTCGCCGAATTCGACTTCATGCGCCGGGCGCTGGTCGGCATCGTCGCGCTCTCGCTCTCGGGCGCGCCGGTCGGCGTCTTCCTGATGCTGCGGCGGATGAGCCTGACCGGGGACGCCATGGCCCATGCGATCCTGCCGGGCGCGGCGCTCGGCTATCTCGTCGCCGGCTTCTCGCTGCCGGCGATGACGCTGGGCGGGCTCGCGGCGGGCTTTGCGGTCGCACTCGCGGCGGGCGCCGTGGCGCGCCTGACCGTGCTGAAGGAGGATGCCTCGCTCGCCGCGTTCTACCTGATCTCGCTGGCGCTCGGCGTCACCCTGGTCTCGCTGCGCGGCTCGGCGGTCGATCTCTTCCATGTGCTGTTCGGCAATGTGCTGGCGCTCGACGACGAGGTGCTGCTGCTGCTCGCCTCCGTCGCCAGCATCACGCTCGCGACCCTGGCGCTGGTCTACCGGCCGCTGGTGATGGAATGCGTCGATCCCGGCTTCCTGCGCTCGGTCAGTCGCTCGGGCGGCTTCGTCCACCTGACCTTCCTCGGCCTCGTCGTGCTCAACCTCGTCGCCGGCTTCCATGCGCTCGGCACCTTGCTCGCGGTCGGCCTGATGATGCTGCCGGCGGCCGCGGCGCGCTTCTGGACGGCCGACATCACCCGGCTGATCCTCACCGCCACCGGCCTCGGCATCCTCTCCGGTTATGCCGGGCTGGTCGCCTCCTACGCCGCCGGCAGCAATCTCCCGGCAGGGCCGGCGGTCATTCTCGCCGCCGGAGCGCTCTATCTCGGCTCGCTGCTGTTCGGCTCGCAGGGCGGGCTGGCGCGGCGGCTCTTGCCTCGGGCCCATCTCCAGCGCTAGTAATGTTATAGTGTTTCATATAGCGCGAGAGCCGTCATGTTGAACCGCCGTCTTCTCCTCCTCTCGGGCCTCGTCGCCGGGGTCGGCCTGTCGCTGCCGGTCTTCGCCCAGGAGAAATCGGCTCAGGACAAGCCCGCGGAGGGCAAGCTCGCGGTCGTCGCCAGCTTCTCGATCCTCGCCGACTTCGTGCGCGCGGTTGGCGGCGAGCGCGTCGCGCTGACCACGCTGGTCGGGCCCGACGGCGACGCCCATGTCTACTCGCCGAGCCCGGCCGACGCGAAGGCGATGGCTGCGGCCAGCCTCGTCGTCGTCAACGGGCTGAAATTCGAAGGCTGGCTGACCCGGCTGCTGAAATCGTCGGGGACCAAGGCGACGCTGGCGACGGCGACCGAGGGGATCGCGCCCCTGAAGATGCAGGATGACGGACACGGTCACGGCCACAGCCATGGCGGCGAGGATCCGCATGCCTGGCAGAACGTCGCAAACGCCAAGGTCTACGTCGCCAACATTCAGAAGGCGCTGAGCGACGCCGATCCGGCCGGCAAGGCACACTACGAGGCGAATGCCGCGGCCTATCTGGCGAAGCTCGATGAGCTCGAGGCCGAGATTCGCGCGGCCGTGGCCCGCATCCCGGCCGACCGGCGCAAGGCGATCACCTCGCATGACGCCTTCGCCTACTTTTCCAAGGCCTATGGCATCGCCTTCGTCGCGCCGCAGGGCGTCTCGACCGAGGCGGAGGCGTCTGCCCGCGATGTCGGCCGGATCATCCGCCAGGTGAAGGCGCAGAAAGTGCCGGCGGTGTTCCTCGAAAACATCAGCAATCCGCGCCTCGCCGAGCAGATCGCCCGCGAAAGCGGCGCCAGGATCGGCGGGCGGCTCTATTCGGATGCGCTCTCGGGCGGCGATGGGCCGGCCGGGACTTACATCGCGATGATGAAACACAATATAAGCCAGATCGA
>JAEXUU010000187.1 GCA_023452965.1 Pseudomonadota bacterium
TCACCGCGAAGAGCAGGGCGATCGACAGCGAGAGCGCCGCGACGAAGACCGAGAAGATCGCCGTATTGACCAGTGCCTTATAGTATTCCGGGCTGGAGAAGAGCTGGCGGTAGTTCTCGAACCAGACGAATTCGGTCGAGATGCCGAAGGCGTCCTGCAGCAGGAAACTCTGCCAGACCGCCTGGCTCGCCGGCCAGTAGAAGAAGACGAGCGTGATCGCGAGCTGCGGCAAGAGCAGAAGCAGCGGGATCGTCAGGCCCTTGAAGTGCGCGTATTTCTGCATCGGCCGCCCTGGCAGGAAGAAGAAGGCCGGGACGGGCGTCCCGGCCTCCGGTCAGCGGCCTTACTTGGCCGTGCGCTCGAACTGGCGCAGCATCTGGTTGCCACGCTCGGCCGCGGCGTCGAGCGCCGCCTGCGGCGACTTCTGGCCGTTCAGCGCCGCCTCCAGTTCCTCCGACCAGATGTCGCGGATCTGGACGAGGCTGCCATAGCGCAGGCCCTTCGAGTTGTCGGTCGGCTCCTTGTTGTTGAGCTCGAGGATCGGGGTCTCGAGATAGGGCTTGTCCTTGTAGAAGCCCGAAGCCTTGACCTTCTCATAGGCGGCCTTGGTGATCGGCAGATAGCCGGACTCGGTGTGCAGCTTCACCTGGCGGTCGACATTCGACAGGAAGGTGAAGAACTTGGCGACGCCCTTGTACTCGTCAGCCTTCTTGCCGCCCATCACCCAGAGCGAGGCGCCGCCGATGATCGAGTTCTGCGGGGCGCCGGCGGCCTCCGGATAATACGGCATCGGCGCGTTGGCCCAGTCGAACTTGGCGTTCGCCTTGACGTTGCCGAAGAAGCCCGAGGAGGTCAGCATGATCGGGCATTCGCCCGAGGTGAAGCGGCCCTCGCCGGTGTTGGTGCGGCCGGAATAGTCGTAGGTCTTGTCCTTCTGCAGCTCGACCAGATTGGTCCAGTGCTTCAGGAACATCGGGTCCTTGTTGAAGGTCAGGACGGCATCGAAGCCCTCCATGCCGTTGACCTTGGTCGACAGCGGGATGTTGTGCCAGGCGCCGAACTGCTCGATGTTCGCCCAGGTCGCCCAGGCATTGGTGAAGCCGCACTTGTCGAAGCCGGCCGCCTTCAGCTTCTTGCCGGCCTCGAAGACTTCCGGCCAGGTCTTGGGCGGCGCGTCGGGGTTGAGGCCCGCCTTCTTGAAGGCGTCCTTGTTGAACCACATCACCATGCTCGACGAGTTGAACGGCATGGAGAGCATCTCGCCCTTCGGGGTCGAGTAATAGCCGGTGATCGCCGGCAGATAGGCCTTGGGATCGAAGGCCTCGCCGGCGTCCTTCATCAGCTCGTGCACGGGCTTCACGGCGCCCTTGGCCGACATCATCGTGCCGGTTCCGACCTCGAAGACCTGCAGGATGTGCGGGGCGTTGCCGGCGCGGAAGGCGGCGATGCCAGCGTTCAGCGTGTCGGGATAGGAGCCCTTATAGGCGACGACGACCTTGTAATCCTTCTGCGAGGCGTTGAACTCCTCGGCGAGCTTGACGACCACGTCGTTGTTGGCGCCGGTCAGCGCGTGCCACCACTGGATCTCGGTCTGGGCCAGGGCCGGCGAGGCCGCGGCCATCGCGAAGGCAGCCACCGAAGCAAGCGTCGTCAGTTTCACGGTCATGGCATTCTCCCTTCCCGCCCTGCAAAGGAAGCAGGCGGCTCTTGTCGTTGGTGCGCAAGCTAGCATGAAGCCGGGGCGACGTTTCAATGACAAAACGATGACATTGCCCCCCTGCGATGGAAGCAGCGCCGGGCACTTGCACAATCCTGCGGAAGCGGCTGTTCTGCCGGGCCTGAAAGCCCGCCCGAATGGACCCGATCACGATGCCGACGCTCTCGCTCACGCCCGCCAACACCCTGCCGGCCGATGCCGCCCGCGCCGCCTTGGCCGGACGTGTCTGGCGCCCTGAGCTCGGCGGCCCCTCCGTCGTGGTGCTGCGCGGCGACGACCTCGTCGACATCAGCTCGGCCTTCGCGACGATGCGCGATCTCTGCGAGAGCAAGGATCCGGCGGCGGCGCTCGCCGCGGCGAAGGGCGAGCGCGTCGGCAGCCTCGCCGAAATCCTCGCCAACACGCCGGCCGAGGGCCGGGACACGAGCAAGCCCTGGCTGCTGACGCCGGTCGATCTGCAGGCGGTCAAGGCTGCCGGCGTGACCTTTGCGATCTCGATGCTGGAGCGCGTGATCGAGGAGAAGGCGCGCGGCAACCCGGCCGCCGCGGCGGCGATCCGCAACGAGATCGGCAAGCTGATCGGCGACGACCTCTCCAAGCTGAAGCCCGGCTCGGCCGAGGCGATGCGCCTGAAGGAGGTGCTGATCGCCCAGAACGCCTGGAGCCAGTATCTCGAAGTCGGCATCGGCCCCGATGCCGAGATCTTCACCAAGGGCCAGCCGCTTTCGGCGGTCGGCACCGGCGCCGATGCCGGGCTGCATCCGACCTCGACCTGGAACAATCCCGAGCCCGAGATCGTGCTGATCGTCGCCTCGGACGGCCGGATCGTCGGCGCCAGCCTCGGCAACGACGTCAATCTGCGCGATGTCGAGGGCCGCTCGGCCCTGCTGCTCGGCAAGGCCAAGGACAACAACGCCGCGGCGACGATCGGCCCGTTCATCCGCTTCTTCGATGCCGGATTCTCGCTCGACCATGTCCGCAAGACCACGGTGACGCTGACCGTCGAGGGAGAGGACGGCTTCAAGCTCGAAGGTTCGTCCTCGATCGCCAAGATCAGCCGCGACCCGGCCGACCTCGCCGCGCAGATGCTCAACCCGCACCACCACTATCCGGACGGCGCGGCGCTCTATCTCGGCACGATGTTCGCGCCGATCCAGGATCGCGACGCGCCGGGCGGCGGCTTCACCCATAAATACGGCGACGTCGTCACCATCGCCGCGCCCGAGCTCGGCGCGCTGATCAACCGCATGCGCCGCACCGACGAGTGCGAGCCCTGGCGCTTCGGCGCCTCGCATCTGATGCGCAATCTCGCCAAGCGCGGGCTGCTCTGAGTCTCCGCAAGGCTGACTGCCGCCAAACGGCAAGGTCATCCCGGGCAGGCCGGGATGACGAGGCGGCTACGAGAGAATACGGCTGCGCTCAGTAGCCGACGGTGAAGCGCTGGCGCGAATGCGCCGGCTTTTCCAGCTCGTCGACCAGTGCGATCGCATAATCCTCGGCCGAGATCGCGCTGTTGCCGTCCGCGTCGACGAGGAGCTGATCCTTGCCGAGGCGGAATTTCCCGGTGCGCTCACCGGGCTGGATCAGCGCCGAAGGCGAGAGGAAGGTCCAGTCGAGCGCCGTCTCGGCCTTCAGCAGGTCGAGGAAGGCACCGCCCTTCCTGGCTTCGTCGAGATAGATTGCCGGGAACTCCTTGGTGTCGAACAGCTTCACGCCGGGCGCGACTTCGAGGCTGCCGGCACCGCCGACCACGAGATAGCGCGTCACGCCGGACTGCTTGACGGCCGCCAGCAGCGTCGCAGCATCGCTCGCGGAAAAATGCACCGCACTGATCACCGCATCATGGCCGGCGAGGAGGGCGGAAAGGCCGTCGCGGTCGAAGACATCGCCCTTGCGGGCGCTGATGCCGGCGCCGGCCGGAACCTTCTCGGGATTGCGGACGATGGCGGTGATCTTATGGCCTCGGCGCGTCAGTTCGGTGAGCAGGCGCGAGCCGATGAAGCCGGTTGCGCCGATCAAAGCGATATTCATGTCGATCTCCTGGTATCCATTGGGAACCTGCATCCCGATGGACACCAGATGGCGCCTGTGCGATTTTCACTCAAGAAGGCACTTTCGCCGCACAAGGTCACCTGCCGGAAACCGCCATGCTGCAGCGCCCCGACCCGTTTAACGCCCAATGCCCGACCCGGCGCGTGCTCGACCGGATCGGCGACAAATGGGCGGTGCTGATCCTGATCCTGCTGCAGGAGACGCTGCGCTTCAACGAGCTGCGCCGGCGGATCGACAGCATCTCGCAAAAAATGCTGTCGCAGACGCTGAAGAGCCTGGAGCGCGACGGTTTGATCTCGCGCCGCGCCTTCGCGACGGTGCCGGTCACCGTCGAATATGCGCTGACTCCACTTGGGCGGACGCTCGCGAGCACCGTGCAGGCGCTGACGCACTGGGCGGAGGAGCATATCGGCGAGGTCGAGGAGGCGCAGCGGCGCTATGATCGCGGCGACGTCACCGCCTGATCAGCGGCCCTTCAGGGCTCGTTTGGGGTTGAAGAAGCGCGCCCAGGCATCCTCGGGCGGCCCGCTCTCCATGACCTTCGGCGCCTTGAAGGCATCGGGCGCAAGCTCCTTCTCCAGCATCTCCCAGGCGACCGGCATGGCGACGGCAGCACCGGGACGGGCGCGGGTCGAGAACGGGGCGATCGCAGTCGCGCCGCGGCCATTGCGGAGATAGTCGACGAAGATGCGGCCGCGCCGCGCCTGCTTCGACAAGGTCGCGGTGTAGAGCTTCGGCTCGGCCTGCTCCATCGCCTTGGCGAAGTCGCGCGCGAACGTCTTGATCTCGTCCCAGCCGGACTTCGGCTTCAGCGGCATGACGACATGAAAGCCCTTGCCGCCGGAGGTCTTGAGGAAGCTCTCGAAGCCGAGTTCATCAAGGCGATTGCGGACCGTCAGCGCCGCCTCGCGCACCCGCTCGATCGGCACGCCCTTGTCCGGGTCGAGATCGAAGATCACCTGATCCGGGGTCTCGACGGCATCCACCTTCGCGCCCCAGAGATGGATTTCGACCGTGCCGAGCTGAACCAGCGCCGCAAGACCGTCGAAATCGCGGATGAAGAGCAGCTCCTCGCCATCCTTGTCCTTCATCCGGGCCACGGATTTGTGCAATCCGGCGCCGGCATGCTTCTGGAAGAAGACCTGTCCGCCGACACCATCGGGCGCGCGCAGCAGGCTCAAGGGCCGTTCGACGACGAAGGGCGCCATGCGCTCCCAGACACTGGCGTAGTAGTCGAGCAGGTTCTGCTTGGTGAAGCCGATATCGGGCCAGAGCGGCTTGTCGGGGTTGCTCAACGTCACGGTGGTCTCCCGCCGGGATGCCCTCGGCGGCGCCGGCTTTGCCGCTGACCGCCCCCTGCTCGCCGCAGCCTTGGTCGGCTTCTCCTCGGTCACTTCATCAGCAGGCTTGTCCTCGCGCAGGCCGAGGAAGGCCGAATGCCGCAGCGTCTTCGAGGCCGTCCAGGAGCCGAAGGCGATCTCGGCGACGAGTTCAGGCTTGACCCAGACGATACCACGCTCGCGCCCCGCCGCCCCCTCGAAAGGCGCGGCTTCAGCGGCGAGCGCGTCGAGCCGCCGCTTCAGGTCCGCCGCCGATTTGCGGGTGAAGCCGGTGCCGACGCGGCCTGCCGGCTTCAGTTCCCCGCCTTCATGATAGCCGAGGACGAGCGAGCCGAACTGGTTGCGCGACGCCTTGGACGGGACATAGCCGGCAATGACGAATTCCTGGCGCTGCGTACATTTCGACTTGATCCAGTCGCGACCCCGGCCACTGCGATAGGGCGCGTCCACCCGCTTCGAGATCACGCCCTCCAGCCCCATGCGGCAGGCATGGCGGAGCATAGTCTGGCCCGGCTCGACGAAGTGCTCGCTGTAGCGCAGGGCTGCGTCGGGTTTCGCAGCCTGCAGCAGTTCCTCCAGCCTTTCCTTGCGCGCGAGCAGCGGTTCCGCCCGCAGATCTTCGCCGTCGAGATGGAGCAGGTCGAAGGCATAGAAGACAAGATCAGCCGTCTCGCCATCCGACAGCGCGGCCTGAAGCGCCGAGAAGGAGGAGATGCCGTTCTCGCCCAATGCCACGACTTCGCCGTCGATCAGCGCCGTCTCGCAGGGAAGCGCCGCGAGAGCCGCGGCTATCGGCGCGCCGAAGCGATCGCTCCAGTCGAGACCGGTGCGGGTCAGCAGCTTGACCTTTCCGCCGGATATCCGCGCCTGTAGCCGGTAGCCGTCGAACTTGACCTCGTGCAGCCAGTTGTCGCCACTCGGCGGCTTGTCCTGCAGGGTCGCGAGGCAGGGTTCGACGAAGCGCGGCAGTTCCTCGCCTTCGGCCTTGGCCGGGGGGCCGGCCGCCTTGGCCTTTGCCGCACTGGGCTCGCCGGTCTTGGGCTTGGCGCTCTTGGGCCTGGCGGTCTTGAGCTTGGCACTCTTGGGCTTGCGCCCTTTCGCAGGCTTCTCCTCGGTCGACCAGACGTCGCCTGCGGGATCCTCGCCGACCTCCGCGACGCTGCGGCCCGACTTCACCGAATCCGGCGCGGCCTCCAGGATATCCTCGTCGTCCCGGGCAAAATCGTCGTCGACCTTGATCAGCAGCCAGTTGTCGCGCTTCTCGCCCCGGCGTGGTTTCAGCCTGACCAGATGCCAGCGGCCGCCGAGCTTGTGGCCTTCCAACGTGAAGGCGAGATGGCCTTTCTCCATGCCGCGGACTGGATCGCTCTCCGGCAGCCACTTGCCCTCGTCCCAGATGATGACTGAGCCCGCGCCGTATTCGCCTTCGGGAATCGTGCCCTCGAAGCCGCCATATTCGAGCGGGTGGTCCTCGACATGGACCGCGAGCCGCTTCTCGGCGGGGTCGAGGCT
>JAEXUU010000217.1 GCA_023452965.1 Pseudomonadota bacterium
GGGCGGCACGGCACCCTGTAAGCGTCCTGTAAGCCGGCGAGGCTACAGCTTGCTCAACGACGGGCCTTGCCCGAGCAGGAGCAGGTTGATGAGCACGGAACGAAACAACATCCCGCTGAACGACGAGAGGTTGGAAGACGTGAACGGCGGCTACAATGTGTTGGACGGCCTGAGAAGGATAGGTCGGTCCGTCTCCGACAGTTCCGATAAGGGCAGAGCTCTCAGCAAGGGGACGATTGGCGTCGCCAGCGCGGGCACCGTCGTCGGAGCCGTCGTCGGCGCGTTCAGCGGCATCACCAACGAGGTTGGCCTGGGCGTCAACGAGGCGGTCGGCGGCATCAAGCATCTGATGCGGTAGCGCCGTGCAATGGCGTGGGTGTTGAAGCAGAGGGCAAACAGCGCCTAGGCTAACGCTGGCGGCGCGAACGGCATGCCCGCGTTCATCGACACTTCGCACGATCGAAGGAGCCGGACATGTCCTGGGGCGAATGCGGGGCGAGGGGCCGGAGGCCGGGGCGTTCGCCCGGCGAGCCTGCAAGAAGGCGGCGATCCGAGGCGCGCCGGTGAAGGCCATCGTGCTCGGCGCGGCGGCCGGCGGCGGCTTTCCGCAATGGAACTGCGGGTGCCGGGTCTGTGCGATGGCCTGGAACGGGGATCCCCGCGCGCCCTGGCGGACGCAGGCGAGCCTCGCGGTGAGCTTCGATGGCGCGAGCTGGACCCTGCTGAACGCGTCCCCCGATCTCGGCAGCCAGATCCGCGCGACGCCGGCCCTGTGGCCGCGCGGGGAGCGGCATTCGCCGATCGGCGCGGTGATCCTGAGCAGCGCCGAGATCGACCATGTCACGGGGCTGCTCAGCCTGCGCGAGCGACATGCGTTCGATCTGGTCGCGCTGCCGCCGGTTCTCAATGCGATCGCCGCCAATCCGATCTTCGCCGCGGTGCCGGCACGCCGCGTGGCCGCGAGCGCCTCGGCGCCAATCACGCTGGCCGACGGCCTCGTGGCGAAGCTGTTCCCGGTTCCCGGCAAGGTACCGCTCTATTTGGAAGACAAGGACCCAAAGCTCGAATCCGAGGCCGGGGAAACGGCGGGCATCAGGATCAGCGGTGGCGGGCGATCGATCGTCTACATTCCGGGCTGCGCCGCGCTGTCCGACGATCTGCGCGCCAGGGTGGACGGCGCGGACCTGCTGTTCTTCGACGGCACCTTGTTCACCGACGACGAGATGATCCGGGCTGGCGTCGGCCAGAAGACCGGCCGCCGCATGGGGCACATGCCGATCGCCGGCGACGATGGCTCGCTGGCCTGGCTTTCAGGGCTCCCGGTCGCGCGAAAAGTCTACATCCATCTCAACAACACCAATCCGGCGTTGATTGCGGGATCGCCGGAACGCCTGATGATCGAAGCGGCTGGTGTCGCGGTGGCCCATGACGGCATGGAGATCGAGCTGTGAGCGCTTTGCTATCGCCCGAGGAACTGGAACGGCGCCTGCGCGAGGTCGGCGAGGCGCGCTATCACGACAAACATCCCTTCCATGCGCGGCTCCACTCCGGCCAGTGCAGCAAGGGCGAGGTCCAGGCCTGGGCGCTCAACCGCTTCACCTATCAGGCCCATATCCCGGTGAAGGATGCCTACCTGATCGCCCGGGCCAATGATCCCGCGCTCCGGCGGGCCTGGCGCCAGCGCCTCGTCGACCATGACGGCGACCATGATGGCGAGGGTGGCATCGAGCGCTGGCTGCGGCTCTGCGAAAGTCTGGGGCTGGCGCGAGCGGATGTGCAGGCCCATCGCGGCGTGCTGCCTGCGACCCGTTTCGCGGTCGAGGCCTATGTCAATTTCGTGCGCGAGCGGCCTCTGCTGGAGGCGGTCGCTTCCTCGCTGACCGAGCTGTTCTCGCCAAAGATCATCCGCAACCGCGTCGAAGGCATGCTGGCGCATTACGACTTCGTCAGCCCCGAGAGCCTGAGCTATTTCACCGCCCGTCCGGAGCAGGCGCGGCGCGATGTCGAGACCGCCCTCGGCTATGTGACGGTCCATGCCCGCACGCCCGCCGAGCAGCAGGCGGTAATCGCGGCGCTGGAGTTCAAATGCGACGTGCTCTGGGCGATGCTGGATGCACTGCATCACGCCTATGTCGCGCCCGGCCATGTTCCGCCCGGCGCTTTCGTGCCGGTGCCTTGACGGCGTTTCGGAGGAGGCAGGTTACTCCGGCTCAGAACGCTGTGTTCGTCAAACGCCCTGGTAGCCCCGGTAAATGAAATCGCTGCGCTCGGAGGCAGCCTCTGCTTCCGCCAGCGCAACCAGCTGTTCGTGCAGCGGTGACAGGGAGCAGGCGGGGTCGGTCGCGGCCGCGTCCCCAGCCAGGGCCATGGCCTGGCAGCGGCAGCCACCGAAATCCTGCTCCTTGCGGGCGCAGCTGCGGCAGGGCTCCTTCATCCAGTCCGTGCCTCGGAAGGCGTCGAACGCGGCGCCGCGATACCAGATCTCCGACAGGCTGGCTTCGCGCACATTGTCGAAGGCGAGCCCGGCGATCGTCTCGGCGGCATGGCAGGGCAGTGCCCGGCCCGATGGCGTGACATTCATCAGCCGTGCGCCCCAACCGCCCATGCAGGCCTTCGGATAGCGGGCATAATAGTCGGGCAGCACGCTGTCGATGACGAGGCGCCCGGCCGTGCGGCTCCGCGCCTCGTCGACCTGCACCATCGCGGTCTCGACCTGCTGGCGCGTCGGCATCAGCCTGGCGCGGTTGACGAGGCCCCAGCCGTAATACTGCACATGGGCGATCTCGATCCGCGCTGCGCTCCAGGCTTCGGCAAGCTCTACGAAGGCGGGAATTTCGTGCACGTTCTCGCGGTGGATGACGGCGTTCACGGTGAGGCGCAGGCCGAGCCGGGCAATGGCGGCCGCGACGATGCGCTTGCGCTCAGCAGCGCCCTCATAGCCGGCGACACGATCGCAGGTCCTGGCGTCGATCGCCTGTACCGAGAGCTGGATATGGTCGAGTCCGGCCTCGGCCACTGCGTCCAGCACGGCCGGCTGAAAGCCGACGCCGGAGGTGATCATGTTGGTATAGAGACCGGCTTGATGCGCATGGGCGACAAGCTCGGCGATATCGCGCCGCAGCATCGGCTCGCCGCCGGAAAAGTAGATGTGCAGCACCCCGAGGGCAGCGGCTTCATCGATCAGCCGCTTCCACTCGGCAGTGGAGAGTTCCTGAGAGCGCCGGTCGAGTTCGAGCGGGTTGGAGCAATAGGGGCAGCGCAGGGAACAGCGATGCGTCAGCTCCGCCAGCAGGCCCATGGGCGGCGGCAATGTCGGCCGAGCGGGCGTGGCTTGCGGGAGCGTCTCGACATCGCTCACAGATCAACCATCCTCTGATCGGCGAGGCCACGCAGAAACGCCATGACGTCGCCGGCGATCTCGTCGCGGTCCGCTTCGAACGCCGTCGCCAGTTCCTGCGCTATGGCTTCGACACTGCGCTGGCCATCGACGCGCTGCAGGATCTCGAGCGCGATCTCGTCGGGCTCGAAGACACGCTCAGGGCCGAGAAG
>JAEXUU010000229.1 GCA_023452965.1 Pseudomonadota bacterium
CCCACGTACGGGGCGCTTCTCGCGCAGCGCCACTGCGAGCGGCGAATCCTGGTGCGGCAGCGGCGTGCCGTCAGGCAGGAACAGGCGCTCGGCCACGCACCACCTGTCCTTGCCGATCTGCGGGACACGCCCGGCAAGACGTGCCGCAGCGCGATTGAAATAGGGCAGATGCCCCTCGGCATTCGTCGTGTAGACGGCGGCGGGCAGGTTGGCGACGATGGTCTTGAACCAGGCATCGTCGAGCACGCTGGACTGGAAGCCCTGCTGGGACAGGATGGCGAGAGCCATGTCGACCTCGCCGGCGGGCCCGGCCTTGCTGGTCTGGCCCTCGGCCGGCGTCTGGCCGGCCCCGGCACTACGAAACATGCGAAACCTGTCTTGAGGACGGCCTGGGCGATACCGTCCCATCAAGGAACTAAAAATCCGAACAAAGCTTTAAATCGCTCAGCTCGGCGCCCTGCCGGAGGTCACGAAGCGGCCGGTTCAAGGCGAAACGCTATGCGGATAGTGAAGGAACGCAGAAGCGAAAGCCGACAATTTTTGCAAAACCGTACCGCCTCCCCGCCTCGAGAAGTGAACTCTGTCGCGCCCCCGACAAGGTAACGATACGTCATTTATTACCATATACGAAAACTATCATTAGTTTACTTGAATATCTTCTCGCCCTGCTCATCGATCAGTTGACGACCCTTGACCAAAGCGAAGTCCGCCGCCTCCTGGGCCCCCGGAAACCGGTCGGCCCGAATGAAGCTGTGACTTTTCAACTCGCCGTCGATCTCCTTCTCGATGACCCCCGCGAGCTGGTGCTGGCCGCCTTCCTGGAACGGCATGGCGCGAATGGTGAAGCCCTTGTGCTCCGCGGTCTTGAGCGCGACAGGCTCGGCCGGCGCGGTCTCCTTGCGGCCGAACAGGGATTTGAGAAAGGACATGGCTGGCTCCGACTGTTTGGCCCTCTATAGCGCAGATGACCGCCGCAGCGCCAAGCATCTCGCTCCGGGACGGGCTCGCCTTTTCCTGGCGCTTCGCGGAAACGGAGGAGAGTGCCGGCGAGCCGGGCGACGACCGTGTAGGCCTCTGTTGCTTTGCGCGAGCGATCCCCATGTCTTGAGTCAGGCAGGGCGAAAGCAAAGGCCTACAGACCAGCTTGATCCTCTCTTGGCCCGCTCTGTCATCGGAGCAGCCATGACACGTGTCCTGAAAATGCTCCTGGCGGCCCTCGCGTTCGGGCTCGCCCTGTTTGCTTCAGCAGCCGCTCAGGCTCCGGCGGGGCTCGCCTGTGGCAGGCATGACGAGGTGGTGGCGAAGCTCGGCAAACTCTTCGATGAACGCCGCCACGGGCAGGGGCTCGCCGATAGCGGCCTCGTGATCGAGTTGTTCGCCAGCCCGCAAGGCACCTTCACCATTTTTGCGACGACCCCGCGCGGCCTGAGCTGCCTCATCGCCTCTGGCGACAGTTGGGAGCCGCCACCGCCGGAAGAGAACTTCGCCGCCCGTTGATTGGCGGTGGGCGCTCTCGTTCTCCGATTGGTGAGGCCGTAGGGATCATCCCCGCCAGAGTTGAAGCTCTGCCGCAGATGCGGGCATTCGAGGTTTCCCACTTCAGCCCGGCCCGCATGGCACTTGCGCCGCCTGCCAAATTCAATACCATACCGTATGGTATTTAATATTGAGGAGGCTGACCATGAACCTCTGGCTGGCAGCTGCCGCCATCATCGCTCTGGTCACGACGGTGGTCCACGCCTGGCTCGGCGACCGCGAGATCGCCGGCCCGCTGCTCGCAGCCGAGCGGCTGCGCAATGTCCCGAAGTACACGATGTACTATTGCTGGCATCTGGTGACGATCATCCTCGCCGGACAGGCGCTCGCCTTCGCGCTTGCAGCTTCCGGCCATGGCAGCCGCGACCTCGCCATCTTCGCTACCGTGGGAGCCGGCCTCTTCGCCCTCTGGAGCCTCGGCATGATTGGCGGCCTCCGCCTGCGCCTCGCGCATTTTCCGCAATGGGCGCTGTTCGCCCCGATGGCTGCCTGCGGCGCGCTCGGCCTATGGTGGTGAAGGCCCCTCCCCGCTTCAGGCGGACGGACTGGCTCGAACTCGGCCTTGCCGCCCTCGCAGAGGAGGGGCCGGCAGGCCTGACGATCGACGCATTGTGCCGGCGCGCCGGCAAGACCAAGGGCTCGTTCTACGCGCATTTCCCGGCGATCGAAGCGTTCCTTGCCGCGCTTGCCGGGCATTGGCGCGAGAGCTTTACGCTGCGCCTGATGCAGGCGGCTGACCAGGGCGAAGTCGCAGGCGAGCGGCTGATGGCGCTCGACAGAATGGCGCTCGCCCTCGATGCCCGCGTCGAGCAGGGCATGCGCCGCGTCGCCCAGCTCGATGCCGGCGTCGCGGCGATCTGCACGGCGGTCGACCGCGAACGCATCGACTATCTCGCCCGCCTCCATGGCGAGGCCGGGCGCACGCCGGGAGAAGCCCTCGCCTTGGCCCGGATCGAATACGCCGCCTTCGTCGGCTTCCAGCAACTCGACCTGGGCCTGTCGCCGCAGGACCTGCACGACTGCTACCGCAGCCTCATGCGAATGCTGACGCGCCCGGCCGAAGGGTGACCGGTCAGGCCAGATGCAGCACGACCTCGCGCCGGTGCGGACTTGTGCGATGCTCGAACAGGTAGATGCCCTGCCAGGTACCGAGCGCCAGCCGGCCGCCACTCACCGGGATCGAGAGCGAGACTGGCAGGATCGCAGCCTTGATATGGGCCGGCATGTCGTCCGGTCCCTCGTCGCGATGAACCAGATAACTCATGGCTGGATCGTCGGCCGGTGGCACCAGCCGGGCGAAGAAGGCGGAGAGATCGCGCCGTACGTCCGGGTCGGCATTCTCCTGGATCAGCAGCGAGCAGGAGGTGTGCCGGACGAACAGGGTGAGCAGCCCGGCATCGACCGCGGCCTCGCGCACGAAACGCGCGGCCGCCTCGGTGAATTCGTAGAGCCCGGCACCGCGCGTCTCGATTGCAAGCCGCGCCTGCCGCGGCAGGCTCGCCACGCTCAGCGCTCGGTCAGTGCGAGCTTGGCGCCGAGCGCGACGAAGGCGGCGGCGAAGCTACGCCTGAGCCAGGTCATCACCGCGGGGCGCGTCACGACATGATCGCGCATCGCCGCCGCGAACAGCCCGTAGAGCGCGAAGACGACGAAGGTCATCGCCATGAACACGCCGGAAAGCTCGAGCATGCGTGCCAGCGGGCTTGCCTCGTCGGCTGCGATGAACTGCGGCAGGAAGGCGACGAAGAAGATCGAGAGCTTCGGGTTCAGCACGTTGATCGCGATACCGTCGACCATCACGCGCCAGAACGAGCGCGGGTCGGCCTTGGTCTCCACCTTCAGCGCGCCCTGCTCCTTCAGCGTCTGCCAGGCCATCCAGAGCAGATAGGCGACACCGGCATATTTGACGATCTCATAGGCAACCGCGCTGGCATGCAACAGCGCCGCAAGTCCCATCATCGCGGCGATGAGGTGCGGCACGATGCCTAGCGTGCAGGCGAAGGCTGCGACGACGCTCGCCTTGCCGCCGCGCGCCAGACCGGCGGCGATGGAATAGATCGCGCCGGTGCCCGGCGAGGCGACGATGATCAGCGAGGTCAACAGGAATTCGGGGGACATGAGCGGCTCCAACCGAGAGGTCCGCATCAAACATGCCTGTCCGGGCCCTGTCGAGCGTCCCATGCCGCATCGTCAACAGCGCTCTGCCATGCCGGATCGCGCCATGCTTGCTCGTAGCGCTTGCCCCTTAGCTGCCCATCCCCTCGAAGATGCCGCCGATCACCGCGACCGCGCCTTCGGCAACCGCCCCGGCGACGCTGCCGATCCCTTCGACGACCGTTCCGGCCGCAGCAAACACGACCTCGCCGACGCCTTCCATCATGACGTTGCCACCGATATCGGCGGTGGTGCCGGCCGCATCTCCAGCCGAAGAGCTCGCCTGCTTCTTCGCTTCGCTCTCGAGTTCCGCCTGCGCGGCAGCCCTGGCAACGTCGATTTGAGTGGAATCTGCAATGCCGGTCATGCGCGCTCCCCTGTCGATGCAGCATTCCTCTTGGCGATCTGAGCGAAATAATGGCGGCGACAGCCGGTCTTCGCTTGCACGGCACCAGCTCATTGCGATGCACGTTTCGCCTGCCGGCAAGCCCGATTGATGCGACCTCAGCGCTCCCGCGCGATCCCGTGAACCGCAGCGAGCAGGCGTTCGATCTCCTCCTCGCTCGTGAGATAGCTGACGGAGGCACGCACGATGCCGGCAAGCCCGCGCGCCTCCATGTCGAACGGCGTGTAGGCGGGCCCGTTGGCCCCTACCGAAACCCCGGCGCTCGCCAGCCGGTTCTTGACCGCGTTCACGTCGAGATCGTCGATAGTGAAGGAAACCAGCCCGGACCGTTGCTGCCCGAGATCGTGGATGGCAACGCCGTCGATCGCCGCAAGCTCGGTCCGCAACCGTTGCGCCGTTAGGTCGATCTGGTCCCGTATCGCCGGCACGCCGAGCGCCAGCGCCTCTTGGAGCGCGACGCCGAGCCCCAGCAGCAGGGCGACCGCATGCTCGCTGGTCTCGAATATCCGCGCATCGTCACGCGGCCTGGGTCCCTCTCCCGTCCATGGCGCGGACAGGACGTCCGAGAACACCGTGTCGAGCTGCGCCCGAAACGCGGCCCGGACATAGAGGATCGCGGTTCCGCGCGGGCCGCGCAGATGCTTGCGCCCTGCCCCCTTGAGCACGTCGCAGCCGATCGCCTCGACATCGACGGGAATCTGGCCGAGCGCCTGCCCGGCATCGACGAAATAGGGGATGCCGGCCGCACGCGTCACCCGGCCTATCGCCGCCGCATCGTTAATGAGGCCGCCATTGGCAGGCAGCCAGGTCAATGCGACCAGGCGGACGCGCTCGTCGATCATGCCTGCGAGCGCATCCGGGTCGACCGAACCATCCTCGCGGCAAGGGATCACCTCTATCCTCGCTCCGGTACGGGCAGCGGCGCGTTGCATGGTCGCGAGATTGCCGCCCCATTCATGCCGCCCGACCAGGATCCGGTCGCCGGCCCGCAGCGGCGGCAGAGCCGCGAAGGCCAGCCCCCAGCCGGCGGAGCCGCTCGACGTGAAGGCGATCTCAGTCGCCCTCGCGTTCAGGAGCCGGGCAGCGTCGGCGCGCGCCTCGTCGAGCCTGCCCTGGACCGCGACACTGGCCTCATGAGGGCCGTACA
>JAEXUU010000251.1 GCA_023452965.1 Pseudomonadota bacterium
CTCGCCGCGACGCTCTCGCATACGCTGGTGGTCTGGGCGGTGGCCCTGACCGGCCTCTACCTCGCGCGCGACCTGGACGCGGAGGCGACGGAGCCCTGGTTCCAACTCGCCTCCGGTCTGATCATCATCGCGATCGCGCTCTGGATGATCTGGCGGACCAGGTCGGAGCAAGCCGCGCTACGCACGGCCTCTCATGGCCGCACACATGGTCATCATCATTCGCACGGGCATTCCCATGGGCAATCTCATGGAAACGGCCACTCTCATCCCCATGACCAGACCCATCGCCGAGACAACGAGCCGATGGACGCCCATCAGCGCGCCCATGCCGAGGACATCCGGCAGCGTTTCGCCGGCCGGCCCGTGACGAACTGGCAGATTGCGCTGTTCGGACTGACCGGCGGCCTGATTCCCTGCCCGGCCGCGATCACCGTGCTGCTGATCTGCATGCAGCTGCGCGAGATCACGCTCGGCGCCGTGCTGGTGCTGTGCTTCTCGATCGGCCTCGCTCTGACGCTGGTCTCGGTCGGTATCGCCGCCTCGCTCAGCCTGCGGGCGGTCGAGAAGCGGTCGAACTGGCTGTCCACCATCGCGGCACGGGCGCCGTATGTCTCGGGCCTGCTGATCGTGCTCGTCGGCTTATACACCCTGTATCACGGCTGGAGCGGCCTGCAGGCGAAGGCGCCGGTCGCTGCCGTCCTGCTGGTCAGCCCAGCGCCTGGTTGACCAGCGCGAAGAGCCTGGCCGGGCCGGGGGGTGCCGGCCGCTCGCCGCACAACATCACCAGGCCGGTATCGACCTCCGGCAGGCCGAGCTCCGTCAGCCAGGCACCGAGGCCCGTCGGCGCAGGCACGTCGACGCGGATGAACTCGCCCGGCCGGGCCGCCAGGCCATGAGCGATCAGGCAGCGCGCGGCTCGATCGTCGACGGCAGCGACGGGGCCGATCAGCCAGCCGAGCCCGTGACGGCGCAGGACTGAGAAGCCCGCGGCGACGCCGTCCCGTTCCAGGAGGTACGCTTCGCCGCGACCGAGCAGGGCTGAGAGAACCGCAGCACGCGGGAGACCGGTCGCGGCTTCATCGAGCGCGGCCAAAACGGGAAGGTCGGCCGCCGTCGCAAGGCGCAGAGTCTCGCCCGGCCCCAGGGGCGGAACCCCGACAGCGGGCGCCGGCCCCTGGTGCTGCAGCACCGTCCCGACCGGCTCGAAGCCGTATTTCGCATAGAGCGGCCGGCCCTGCTCGGTCGCGATCAGGCCGCGCGAACGGCCTCCGGTGGCATCGAGCAGCCCCTGCATCAGCAGCTTGCCGAGGCCGGCGCCCTGGCGCTCGGGCGCGACGATGATGCTGCCGAGCGAGGCGTGGCCGGAGCCGAACGTCCACCACATCGCGGCGCCGACCACCTCGCCCGCGGCGATGGCGGCGAGCCCCTGGCCGAGGCCGAGCACCAGCGCCCAGTCCTCGCGCCGATGCGCCCAGCCGACCTGTTGCGACAGGCTATGGCAGGCGTCGAGATCATCCGGCGTCAGCGCGCGCAGATGGGCCGCGCCCACGGCGTTCAGCAAGGCGCTCACCGGCAGAAATCGGCGCAGCCGGCCGCCCAGAACGGCGCGCCTTCCGTCAATGGCGGAACCGAAGGACGAGGCTTGGCGCCGGGCAGATCGGCCGGAACCGGCACGACCAGCTCCCACCAGCGATGGGCACATTGCGAGCGGAAGGCCATCTGGTCGCTGATCGAGGTGCCTTCGCGCGCGAGAGCGGCGTCGAGCGCCTCGCAGCTCCGGCGCAGCGCGGTGTCATGGGCATCGCTCGGATCATTGGCATAGTCGTGGAAGGCTTCGGTGAAGGCCTCCATCTCGCGGGCGATATGGGGCCATTCCGCGCGACCGAGATTCCAGGCGTCCATCCATTCGCTCACGACGGTTTCGACGGCCTCGGCCTTCGGCTTGGCGGCGACCTTGCGGGCCGTCGTCAGCATGTGCCGCATCAATTCGGCGCGGGCGTGGATGTGGCGCGCCGCAAGGGCGGCCTTCTGCATGGAAGCGACAGCCTGGGCAGCCTGCTGCTGCAGATCCTCGACGAAATGGGACATGATCTTCTCCGGTCAGGGCAGGGTCGCGAGGCGGACGAACATCCGCTCGAACAGCGCCTCGGCCTGGACAGTCGCGACGACATGGGCGTTGGCCTCGCGCTTCAGGCGGCCGTTCCAGTCGATGGTGGTTCGCCCGCGCAAGGGGCCGGCGGCGGGCTCGACCTCGACATGGCAGTCGCGGCCGGAGAATAGCTCGGGCCAGAGCAGAAAGGCGATGACGCAGGGGTCGTGCATGGGGTGGCCGACCGTGCCGAGCCCACCGGGGCGAGGCCGGGTCAGCATGCCGTGAACGGTGCGGCCGGCCGCGTTGCCGTGCTCGAGCAGGCGCGCGACCTGTTCGTGCGCCGCAATCGCCTGCAGGGTGACGCCGAGGCCCATCATCACGATCGGCCGACCGCAGCCGAAGACGATCGCGGCCGCATGCGGGTCGACATGGATGTTGAACTCGGCCGCCGGGGTGACGTTGCCGAGCGCCAGCGCCCCGCCCATCAAGACGATGCGCTTCACTTTCGGCAGCACATCCGGAGCCAGCCGGAAGGCGAGCGCGAGATTGGTCAGCGGCCCGAGCGGGCAGAGGGTGACACCGTCGTCAGCCGCCGCCCGCAGGATCGCGATCAGCGCCTCGACGGCGTGACCGGGCGCAGCCTCGCCGCGCGGCGGCGGCAGGTCGGCGCCGGCGAGCCCGTCCGGCCCGCAGACGAATTCCGCCGTCGACAGCGGGAAGACCAGCGGCACGTCCGCGCCGCGATGGACGGGCACGTCGTCGCGCCCGCCAAGCTCGCGGATGCGCAGCGCATTGGCGGTGGTCTGCGCCACCGGGACATTGCCGGCAACGGTGGTGATCGCCCTGAGATCGAGCTCGGCGGCGCTGGCGAAGGCGAGCAGCAGCGCGACCGCGTCGTCCTGGCCGGGATCGGTGTCGATGATGATGGTTTCAGTCACGGCAGCCTCGCCTTGCCAATTCGGGATGCTCCTTCCCGCCCTCATCCTGAGGAGCGATCGCAGATCGC
>JAEXUU010000276.1 GCA_023452965.1 Pseudomonadota bacterium
TCGCCTCGTGTTCAACGCGGGCGCGAGGCCTTTTCTGCCAGGCCGGAGCGCCCCGTTCGAGCCTCAAGCTGGCTCAACACGTCCCGCAATGCAACATCACGGGCCTTGAGCACAACCAAAAGATGATAGAGCAGGTCGGCGCTTTCGGCGATCAGCTCATCGCGATCCCCCTTCACGGCTGCGATCACGGCCTCGACCGCCTCCTCGCCGAGCTTTTTCGCAGCCCGCTCCGGGCCGGCGGCCAAGAGCTTGGCCGTCCAGGATTCCTCCGGGGAGGCGGCGCCGCGTTCGGCGACGATGCGTTCGAGATCTGCGAGGGTGAAGCTCGTCATCGCCGTCAGTCCAGCCGCATGGCCAGGCCGGCCGCCGCCATGTGGGCCTTGGCCTGCGGGATGGTGAAGGTGCCGAAATGGAAAATCGAGGCGGCGAGCACGGCCGAGGCATGGCCGTCGCGCACGCCCTCGACGAGATGGTCGAGCGTGCCGACGCCGCCCGACGCGATCACCGGCACGGCGACCGCATCGGCGACCCGCCGCGTCAGTTCGATGTCGAAGCCGGTCTTGGCGCCGTCGCGATCCATCGAGGTCAGGAGGATCTCTCCCGCGCCCAGCGAGGCGACCTCGCGGGCATAGGCTACGGCGTCGAGTCCGGTCGGGTTGCGCCCGCCATGGGTGAAGATCTCCCAGCGCTCGGGTGAGACCTGCTTGGCGTCGATCGCAACGACGATGCATTGCGCGCCGTATTTCTGCGCGGCCTCGCGCACGAATTCGCGCCGCTTCACCGCTTCGGTCATGATCGAGACCTTGTCGGCCCCGGCCAGCAGCAACTGCCTGATGTCCTCGAGCGAGCGCACGCCGCCGCCGACCGTCAGCGGCATGAAGCAGGCCTCGGCGGTCCGCGTCACCACGTCGAAGAGGATGCCCCGATCCTCGCTGCTCGCCGTTATGTCGAGGAAGCAGAGTTCGTCTGCGCCGGCCGCATCATAGGCCTTGGCCGCCTCGACCGGATCGCCGGCATCGACGAGGTCGAGGAACTGCACGCCCTTGACGACACGGCCGTCCTTGACGGCGAGGCAGGGAATAATGCGGGTTTTCAGGGTCAGGTCTGCTTGCCGGCGAAAAGGCGGAAGGTAAGGGCGCGCGACCCTAGAGCAAGCGCCGCCCGGTTGGAATGCTCCCGGCCGCAGGGCCGCCCGCGATTGAAGCGGCCGCGGGCTCCTGCTTTCCTGACGCAAGGGCCGTCCGCGCCTGCAAAGGGGAAGCCGTTCGTGAAGATCACCGCACTCATCGCCGGCGCCGTCAGAGGCGCCGCGTTCCTGACCGCCATGGGCCTCGCATGCGCCGGGGCGGCTCGCGCCCAGGCGCCGGCCAGCCAGCTCGACACTATCCTGAGCGCCGGCACACTGCGCATCTGCACGGCGGGCGACTACAAGCCGTTCACCGTCGCGGTCGGCGAGGGCTATGAGGGCGTCGACATCGAGATGGCGCAGTCGCTCGCCAAGGCGCTCGGCGTCGAGCCGCGCTTCGTGCGCACAAAATGGGCCGATCTGATGCCGGATTTCCTCGCCGGCAAATGCGATATCGCCATGGGCGGCATTGGCGTTACGCTCGAGCGCCAAAAGCGCGCCTTCTATTCGGCGCCGACGCTCGCCACCGGCAAGGTCCCGCTGGTGCGCTGCGCCGACAAGGACAAGCTCCAGACCGTCGCCGACATCGACAAGCCCGGCACCACCGTGATCTTCAATCCCGGTGGCACCAATGAGCGCTTCGCCCGCACCAGCTTCAAGCAGGCCAAGCTGCAACTGCACACCGACAATGTCTCGATCTTCGACGAGATCCTCGCCGGCCGTGCCGACGTCATGATCACCGAGGCGCGCGAGGCGACGATCCAGGAGAAGCTCAAGCCTGGGCTTTGCGCGGTCAACACCGACAAGCCGCTGACCTTCTCGGAGATCGCCTATCTGCTGCCGCGCGGCGACGTCGTCTTCAAGGCTTTCGTCGACCAGTGGCTGCACATCGCCAAATCGACCGGCGAGTACCAGCGCATCTTCGACAAGCATTTCCGCTGAGGAAAGGATCGGCAATTCCGCTCGGATTTGCCGAAGCGCCTTAACCGGAGCCCAACGCTCCCTTGTGCACTCTGCGTCGCCTGCCGTAAGGGCAGCGCAAGGATCGGGCCCGGCGCTCCGCCGGGCCGCTTCGGGGGGAAGATCATGTGTGACCAATGCGCTGATGGCCTGTCCGTCTCGGGCTCGCGTCGTGGCTTTCTCAGGGCGGGCGGGCTCCTGGCGCTCGGCGCCTGCCTGCCGGGCGTCGCGGGCCTAGGCTCGGCGGCGCATGCCCAGAGCCCGGCCGTCAATGGCGACGAGGCCCTGAAGCGGCTGGTCGAAGGCAATGCCCGCTATGTCGCGGGCCAGCTCAGCGAGCGTGACTTCTCGGCCGGCCGTGCCGCCCGCGCCGCCTCGCAATCGCCCTTCGCCTCGATCGTCAGCTGCGCCGATTCCCGCGTCGCGCCCGAACTCGCCTTCGATCAGGGGCCGGGCCAGCTCTTCGTCACCCGCGTCGCCGGCAACTTCGTCAACAAGGATACGCTGGCGAGCCTCGAATTCGGGGCGCAGGTTCTGGGCTCGCAGCTCATCCTGGTGCTCGGACATACCAGTTGCGGCGCGATCTCGGCGACGATCGACGTGGTCAAGAACAAGACCAAGCTTCCCGGCCATCTGCCGGCGCTGGTCGAGGCGATCCGCCCCGCCGTCCTTACGGCCCAGAAGGAGAAGCCGCAGGACATGCTGGAGGCGGCGACCATCGCCAATGTCAGGCTCAACGTCGAGAGACTGAAGAAGGCGACGCCGATCCTCTCGAAGCGCTTCGCCGAGAAGAAGCTGGTCGTGGTCGGCGGCGTCTACGATCTCGCCACCGGCAAGGTGAATTTGGTCTGAGCGGCGGGGGGGGGGGGGGGGGCCCCCCC
>JAEXUU010000256.1 GCA_023452965.1 Pseudomonadota bacterium
GCATAGCGCTGCAGGAAGGCCCAGAGCACCGCCTTGTCCTCGGAATTGGCGACGGCGACGAGGTTGAGCAGCAGGCCGAAGGTAATCTGCGTGCGGGTGGCGTTCTCGCCCGAACCGGCCTGGGCCACCAGCTCCGGAGCCGGCGGATTGCCGGCATGGATGTGCCAGGCCGGGTTGCCGAGCCGGTTCTTCCAGTCCTGACGCTCATAGCCGCCGAGGAATTGGAGGTATTCGTCGACGGCCCGCGGGATCACGTCGAAATGCAGCTTCTTGGCCTCGCGCGGACGCGAATACATGAACAGCGCCAGGCTTTCCGGCGAGCCGTAGTCGAGCCATTCCTCGATGGTCAGGCCGTTGCCCTTCGACTTCGAGATCTTCTGGCCCTGCTCGTCGAGGAAGAGCTCGTAGTTGAAGCCTTCAGGCGGCGTGCCGTCGAGGGCGCGAGCGATCTGCGAGGAGACCTTGACGGAGTCGATCAGGTCCTTGCCGGCCATCTCGTAATCGACGCCGAGCGCGACCCAGCGCATCGCCCAGTCCGGCTTCCATTGCAGCTTGGCATGGCCGCCGGTGACCGGGGTGGTGAAACGCTCGCCGGTCGCGGGGTCGGTCCAGGTGATGGTGCCGGCCTCGACGTCGCGCGCCTCGATCGGCACCTGCATGACGATGCGGGTCTTCGGATGGATCGGCAGGAAGGGCGAATAGGTCGCGGCGCGCTCCTCGCGCAGGGTCGCCAGCATGATCGACATGACCTTGTCGAAGCGGGCCAGCATCTTGAGCAGGGTCGCGTCGAACTCGCCGGCGCGATAGGCGTCGGTCGAGGACTTGAACTCGTAGTCGAAGCCGAACTGGTCGAGGAACGCGCAGAGGCGGGCATTGTTGTGCCGGCCGAAGGAGTCATGCGTGCCGAACGGGTCCGGCACCTCGGTCAGCGGCTTGCCGAGATGCTGCGCCAGCAGTTCCTTGTTCGGGACGTTGTCCGGGACCTTGCGCAGCCCGTCCATATCGTCCGAGAAGGCGATCAGCCTGGTCGGGATGGCGTCGTCCGTCAGCACGCGAAAAGCGTGGCGCACCATGGAGGTGCGGGCGACCTCGCCGAAGGTGCCGATATGCGGCAGGCCCGACGGGCCGTAGCCGGTCTCGAACAGCGCCTCCTTCTTGCCCGATTTCTGCAGCCGCGCGACGAGCTTCTTGGCTTCCTCGAACGGCCAGGCGGCCGAGACGCGGGCGGCTTCGATCAGCGCGGGTTCGAAAGCGGACATTTGGCCTGAGGTCCTCGCAAATGCGGCAGGGGAGCGGGCGGTTTCGCAGATATGCGTGGGCGGCGTCAATGCGCTGTCGCGCCTCGGCTGCCCCCGCAAGGACGCCTTGCCGGAGCAGGGGAGGGGTATAGGCTGTGCCGGCCCAAGCCTTGCGGGCACAAGCCTGAAAGGATGCCGCATTGGACCGCGATCTGCACGACACACTCACCGCCTGGCGCCAGCACCTGCACGCCCATCCGGAACTGTCGCTGCACGAGCAGAAGACCAGCGCCTTCATCCAGGAGAAGCTCCGCGAGCTCGGCGTGCCCTTCACCGCCAATATCGGCGGGCACGGCGTGGTCGCGACGCTGAAACGCGGCAGCTCCGACCGCAGTGTCGGCTTGCGCGCCGATATCGACGCGCTGCCCATCCAGGAAGCCAACGACCTGCCCTACGCCTCGAAGACCGCGCGGGTGATGCATGCCTGCGGCCATGACGGACACGCCGTGTCGCTGCTCGGGGCGGCGGCGCTCCTGCTGCGCGACGAGAGCTGGAGCGGCACGGTGCAGCTGATCTTCCAGCCTTCCGAGGAGAACGGCGCCGGCGCGCGGGCGATGATCGCCGACGGGCTGCTGGAACGCTTTCCGATGGAGCGGGTCTTCGGCTTCCACAACTGGCCGGGGCTGGAGGCCGGAACGGTGCAGGTGCATCGCGGCCCGGTGATGTCCGATCCCGGCAAGTTCGAGATCACGCTGCATGGCACGGCCGGCCATGCGGCCAAGCCCGACCTGACGCGCGACCCGATCGTCGCCGCCGGCCATCTCATCGTCGCCTTGCAGACCATCGTCGCCCGCAATGTCGAGCCGATCGACAGCGCGGTCGTCTCGATCGGCGCGATCACGGGCGGCACGGCGCACAACCAGATTCCGGACAGCGTCACGCTGAAGGGTACGTTCCGGACCTATCGCCTGCCGGTGCGCGAGCGCGTGATGGCGCGGATCAGGCAGATCAGCGAGGGCATCGCCGAAACCTTCGAGATGCGGGCCGAGGTGCTGCTCACCGCGATGGGCGCCCCGACGGTCAACAGCGAGATCGAGGAGGAGCTGGCGATCGCGGCGGCGAAGAGCGCCGGGCTCTCGGTCCGGCGCGACCTCCCGCCGAGTACGGCGTCGGAGGATTTCCCGATGCTGACGCAGGATCGGCCGGGCGCCTATGTCTGGATCGGCAACGGCCCGGCGCAGGATGGCGGCGAGCTGCACAATGAGCGCTACAATTTCAACGACGCGATCCTGCCGGCGACGGCGGGCTGGATGGCGGCGGTGGCGCGCCAGGCGCTGCAGGGCGAACGGAGCAATGCCTCGGCCGCGACCGCCGGGGACTGATCAGAACGGGCTCACCGGAAAGAAGCGGATGAACAGGCGCGCATAGGTGCCGTCGTCCCAGAGCGATTGCAGCGCATAGTCGATGGCGCGCTTCAGCGGCAGCTCGTCCTTGCGCAGCAGGAAGCTGACGCCCTCGCCGAAATAGCGGGACTCCAGATAGGGGCCACCGGCAAAGGCGAGCTCGTTGCCGCCGCGGCCCGCGAGGGCCAGTGCCAGGGCGAAGCCGTCGCCGAAGACATATTCGGCGTCGCCGCTGCGCAGCAGGGTCAGCCCGGCCAGCATGTCGGCGACCTCGCGGCGCTGCACGAAAGGCGCGAGCTGCTCGAGGAAGGCCTGATGGGCGGTGCCGGCGATCACGGCGACGCGCTTGCCCTGCAGCGCGACGAGGTCGAGATCGGCGCGCGCATTGCCGCGCGTCGTGACGAAGCGGGCGGGCGAGCGGTAATAGAGATGGCTCGCGGCGAAGCGCTCGCGCAATTCGCGGGTGACCGGGATGGCGGCGGCGAGCACATCGCCACGGCCCTCGGCGAGCGAGTCGAGCAGGGTGTCGAAGCGCCGCGCCTGCACCGTGCAGGTCATTGCCAGCTTCTCGCAGACGGCGCGGGCGAGCTCGACCGAAAAGCCGGTGACGCCGCCCTCGGGCGTGGCGAAATGCATCGGCGGGAAGTCGTCGTCGGTGAGGAAGCGGATCACCCGCGGCGGGCCGGGATCGGGCCGCTCGAGCCGCACATTCGGATCCCAGAAATTCGGCACGACATAGGAGGAGGTCGGCTGCGCCTGGGCCATCGCTCCGCCGGAGGGCAGGAGCAGCAGCGCGGCGAAAGCGCTCATGGCCAGGGCGTTGGCGAAGCGGGCGAACATCGCCTGTATCTGGCG
>JAEXUU010000268.1 GCA_023452965.1 Pseudomonadota bacterium
CGCAGAAGGTCTGGAGGCCCGGCCAGGCGCCGGTCGGCGCGCCGCTGGCGCGATTGGCATAGAGCACGCCGGCCTCGGCGGTCTCGAGGAATTCCTCCAGCTCGGCCGGCGCGCCCGTGTAGACGCCGGCGGTCAGGCCATAGGGCACGGCATTGCCGCGCGCGATCGCATCGCCGAGATCGCTGAAGGTCCTGACCGTCAGGAAGGGCATGAAGAGCTCGTCGCGGTGCAGGGCATGATCGTCCGGCAGGCCAGTGACGATCGCCGGACGGACATAGGCGCCGTGATCGTAGAGCCCGCCGGTCAGCCGCTCGCCGCCATGGACCGTGCCGCCGGCCGCCGTCGCCTGCATCCGCGACGTCTCGAAGCGCTCCAGCGCCGCATCGCTGATCAGCGGCCCCATGAAGCTCTCCCGCTCGCAGGGATCGCCGACGACAAGGGCGGCGGCCGCCGAGCGGAGCCGGTCGAGGAAAGCGTCGGCCAGCGTCTCGTGCAGGAAGACGACCGAGCCCGCCGAGCACTTCTGGCCCTGCAGGCCGAAAGCCGAGCGCAGCACGCCGGAGACGGCAGTATCGAGATCGGCGGAAGCGGTGACATAGGTCGGGTTCTTGCCCCCCATCTCGGCCAGCACCGGGCGCGCATGCCGGCCGCCGCAACCGAATTCGCGCAGCATGCGCATGCCGACCGCGTGCGAACCGGTGAAGGCGATGCCGTCGATGCCGGGATGAGCGGCGAGTGCCGCGCCGGTCTCGTTGCCGCCGCAGACCAGATTGAAGACGCCCGCTGGCAGGCCGGCCTCGATCAGGCAATCGGAGAGCAGGCGTCCGGTCAGCCCCGCCATCGGGCTCGGCTTGAACACGACCGTGTTGCCGGCGAGGAGCGCGCAGATCGACATGCCGAGCGAGAGCGCGACCGGAAAGTTGAACGGCGCAATCACGGCGAAGACGCCGTAGGGCCGCAGCACGTCGAAGGTCTCCTCGCGCGGATTGGCGCGCGCCAGATCGCGCCGGAAACCGTCGTTCGCCTCCATCTCGCCGGCGTAGAAGCGAATCAGGTCGATCGCCTCCTCGACCTCGCCGAGTGCTTCCATCCGCGACTTGCCGACTTCGAGCAGGCAGGCTGCGGCGACTTCGAACTTGCGGGCTTCCAGCAGGTCGGCCGCAGCACGCGCCAGCGCGACGCGACGCGGCCAGCCGAGATCGCGCCAGCCGCGCTGAGCCGCCCTGGCGGCCGCGACGGCGCTGTCCACCTCTCGCGGCGACGCCGCGAAGAACCGGCCGAGGCTGAGCCTGCGATCGATCGGGCATGGCGCGTCATAGGCGGTGCCCTCCGTGCTGTCGCGCCCGCCGACATGGTTCGGCCGTTCGAGGCCCAGTTGCCTGCCGCGCACTTCGGCAATGACCTTGCCGAAATGCGCGTGAACGCCGGAAAAGTCCTCGGCGATGTTGGAGTAGGTCACGCGCGGCAAGGCGGCAACGTCGTTCATTCTCGTCCTCCCAAGACAAAGCACCCTGCCCTGTGACGCCGGGCAGGTCGCAAACGATAGCCGTTCATGTGGCGCCCCGGCATGCGGCGCGTGCCTGCGGGCAATGCCGAAGGCTGCGGACTGGGCAAGCTCAGTTCCAGAATGGCTTCGCCGCCGCGAATTCCCGCCAGCGCTTCAAGAGCTTGCGGCTGGCGTCGAGCTCATGCCGGCGCTGCCAGCCAAGGACCGCACCGGCCGCGAAGTCCAGCTCCGGCCGGGCCTCGCCGCGCCGCAGTTCGGCAAGCAAGGGCTGCGTCGTCGCGACGTCGTTGGCCGCGCCGAGCACCTCCTGCAGCTTCTCCAGGCGGGCGAGATATTTGCGGGCGGCCGGCTGCTCGGCATAGAGCGGCAGGAAGAACTCGATCGTGTAGCGCAGCTTCTTCAGCGACAGCCTGAGCTCGTGGCGGGCTTCCGGCGCCAGCTTGGCAAAATGCCGACCGCGCCGCAGCGCCTTGCGGTGGCTGCGCGCCAGCACCCGCCCGGCAAAGGCGCCGACCGGCTCGGCCAGCACCGTCAGCGCCTCGCTGGCGATGCCGTTGCGCCAGCCGCGTCGCTCGATCAGGACGCCGAAAGCAAGGAGGAAGCGGTTGACCTTCCGGCTGGCGAGCGCGGCGTGGACGGCGGCATAGCTTTCGGCCTGCATCGGCCGCGCCGCCTCCTGCAGGCTCGAAAGGTCGATGTCGGTCAGCCCTTCGGCGGTGATGTCCGGCAACGTCTGCGTGATGAAGACGTCCCAGTTGCGGGCCGGGCCGAGCACATGCGCAAGGCGCTTGGCCTCCGCTGCGATCGGCTCCAGCGCCGGCGGCGCCAGTTCGCGTCCGAATAGCGAGAAGGCGGTACGCAGGCGGCGCAGCGAGACCCGCATCTGGTGAACCGCCTCGGGCAGGCCACCGGCAGCGGCCGGGCCGAGATTGGCGATGAGGTGGCGGTAGCCATTGCCGAGAATCGTCGCGATGGCGGCATCGACATTGTCGCCCGCCGCGAGTGCGACGGGCTTTGCCTTCTGCGCCTGCAAGGGCAGGTCGAAGGCGAGCCGGCAGCCGCGCGCCGCCTTGCTCGCGGTTTCGACCCGCAAGGGCGCGATGTCGAGCAGTGCGTGCCCGAACTCGTAGAGCGCCGCCGCCTCGCCCGACTTCAGCTCAAGCTCGACCTCGCAGAGCGGCAAACGCCGGTCGGCGATCTCGATCGCCCCATCGTCAAGCGCCAGCTCGATCTCGGCGCCGCCGAAATCGAGCTTCTGAACCCGGCGGCGCACCTTGGTGGCGAAGGCCGGCGCGAGCGACGTGGCCGGCAGGGAGACGAGCGGCTCGCCGATTTCGGCCAGCGGCAGCAGGCTGAGGTCGAGCTTCTCGTCCGGTAGGTTCACCTCCCATTCGTCCCGCGCCAGCGGGTCACCCGACTTATTGGCTCGCTTCACGGTCTGGACATGACGCCGGCCACTGCGCCGTACCCGCAGGGAAAGGCCGTTGCGGTCGAGCAGGCGATCCGGCGTGTCGTAGTAGACCGCCTCGAGCCGGCGTACGACGCCGCGATTGCGGGCGTGCCGTGCGATCAACTCGGCATCGCGCAGGGTCGCCAGCGCTTCGGCCGAGCCGGCAAGCTTGAGTTCCACTTCGCGCGGCGCAGCCTTCGCCGGCGACGAAACATCGTCCGACTGCGGCTCCTTCGCGTCGGGGTTCGGGTTGGCTTCCAAATCGGCTCCTTTTGCGAGACCGCGGGTCAGCGCCCGGCGAAAGACTAGCCTCGCCGGGCGCGAACTGTCACCCTGTCCTTCCGGACAGACCCCAGGGGCGACATGTCGCAGCGTCAGAGCGCCTGCCGGATTGCGGCCTCGACGGGCGAGTAGGCGCCATCCTCCCGGTCTAGCCTCAACGGCTCGCGCGGCAGCAAGGGCGGCTGCGCCAGGAAGCGCGGCCTCGTACCGCGATGCGGTTGCGCGGAATGCACCAGGAAAGGATGGCAGAGATAGACCGTGCCGGCCTGCCCCGTCGCCAACACTTCCTCGCGCGCGGCACTGCCGGCGAAGCCGGCGGCGACGAGGCCGCGCAGCGACAAGCCGGCCTCGCCCGCCAGCGCTAGCTGGCGGGCGATGTCATGGTGCGAGCCCGCCCGGATACGCGTCGGCGCGTCCTCCTCGCCGACGTCCGAGAACAGGAAGAGCATCAGCAGCGCCCTGCCCTTCGAGGCGAGATTGACGCGCCAGTTCATGAAATCCGGATCGTCGAAGCCGAAGCTGACATCGACATGCCAGCCGGCATCGCCGGGATCCTCCGGCGAGGGAAAACGCACCGGGAAGGTGCCCATCGCGCGACAAGGCAGCCAGCGCCCGGCGCCGACGAGCTGGTCGAAGGCGCCCTGCAGGCGCGGGGTGTTCGCCGCCGCGACGAAGGGCGCGTCGCTGTACATGCCGAGCCGAATGACCGGCTTCGTCCAGCTCGCGGGATCGCAGGGATCGCAGCCGAGATCGCGCCAGAGGATGGCGCGTGCCGCCTCGGCGAGCTCAGGCGGGAAGGCATGGTCGATGCGGACGAAGCCGCGTTCCACGAAATGGGCGATCTGCGCATCGTCGAGGACGCGTGCACCGGATTCAGGGTGAGCCATTGATTGACGTCTTTCGATATCGGCCAGCCAAGACGCCCGCCGCGCGGGCAGGCTGGCAAAGGACCTCCGGACGCAAGGCGCGTCCGTTTGCGGTACCGGAGCGCCTTTGGCGCCTCAGGCCCGCACGAAGGTCAGGCGAGATCGAAGACTGCGAACATCATCATGGTGCGGGCAGTATCGCAGCCCCAGCTTGCACGATCAACCCGTGCCCGGCCGCCTGAGCCGAAAGGCGCACTGGCCAAGCCGGCATTCGCGCTGCCAGATAGGCCAAAGCCAGCGGACCCGCCTCGCCCGACATGCGCATCGCCGTTCTCTCGGACATCCACGCGAACCGCGAGGCACTGGAGGCGGTGCTGGAGGCGGTGAGCCATCTGCGGCCGGATCGGCTCGTGTTGCTCGGCGACATCGTCGGCTACGGACCCGATCCCGGCTTCGCCGTCGATATGGCGACCAGGCTCGTCTCGGCCGGCGCGCTCTGCATCCTCGGCAACCATGACGAGGCCGCCGTGCACGGCCCCGTCGGCATGACGCCACATGCCCGTGAAGCAGCCCTATGGACGCGCGCGCAGCTTTCGCCGGAGCAGCGCGGTTTCCTCGCAGCGCTGCCGTTCTCAGTGACGATCGGCGACACGCTCTTCGTCCATGCGAGCGCGCGGACGCCGGCCGACTGGCCCTATGTCACGGACGCTCATGCCGCCGGACAATGTCTCGCCGCCAGCGAAGCCTCGCTGATCGTCTGCGGGCATACCCATATCCCGGCGCTGTTCTACGCCAGGCCGGGCCGCGAGCCGGTGAAGTTCACGCCGCGCCGCAACCTCGCCGCGCCGCTCTCGGCGCTGCGGCGGCACGTGCTGGTGGTCGGTGCCGTCGGCCAGCCGCGCGATGGCGACCCGGCGGCCTGTTTCGCCTTGCTCGACACCGATCTCGCCGAGGTGACGATGGTTCGCGTGCCCTATGACATGCAGGCGACCGCCCGCAAGATCGCCGCCGCCGGACTGCCGGAATGGCTCGGCATGCGCCTGCTGATCGGCCGCTGAGGGAGAACTGGAATGGAGAGGCCGCAGGCGGGCACGGTGATCGACGGCTTCACGCTGACGGAAAAGCTGAAGACCGGCGGCATGGCGACGCTCTGGCGCGCCAGCCATCCGGACGAGGCGGCGCCGCTCGTGCTCAAGATCCCGTTCTTCGACCCGGGCGACGACGTCTCGGCAATCCTGGGC
>JAEXUU010000463.1 GCA_023452965.1 Pseudomonadota bacterium
GGCGGGGGGGCTTCGCACCCCACCGCCCCGCGCGCCGCAACGGGGGCGGGGGCCTTCCTATTGGGCGATGGGCGCTAAGCCGCCTGATGTCGCGATTGTCTCGGTTGGGGCGAGAGCGGAAGCTGAGAGCTCGTGCTAAGTCGTCATCCCAGACGGGCGCGCGGCATGACCGAGCGATCAGCTAAGAACGACCATCGGAGTAGGAAGGCGGCCGACGTTCAACTCTTCACGAAGAGCGTTGGACGCAAGAAGCGCGGCGGTAGCGTTGATCCGAATGACCGCAAGATTGATCAGCGGGTTGCTAAAGCGGTTGAACGAATGCGGCCGGAAGAGTTCGACGCGATGTTTCGTGACGGCGAAGATCAATGATCGCATCGGGTCGTTTGCAGATATTCTGTCGTCGCCATCGCGCAACAGCTCTGCGCGTCAAGGCCTCGGCGCATCACGCGATCAGGACTGGGTTTCCCCATCAGGCGGCTTCGTGGCCTCTAGCTCATCGTCGTTCGCCTCGATCCAACCTTCAAGCTTCGACATCAGATCACCCCAGATGTCGTTATATTCTTCCTCGAACGACACCATACACAGCTCGACCATCCCCAGATGATTATCGCCGTACAGCTCCATCCATCTGTTGGAGAAGTTCGTATCGTAAAGGTCGTGATCGATCTTCGAATATCCAACGCATAGCCCCTCATAGCTGGGGTGCGCGCTTTCCGACAGATTGGCTTAGATTTTCTCAATCCCTGATAGCGCTTTTCGCATTTCCCCAAAATCGTAATGATGTTGATGGATTCTGTTTTGGTCGATTTATTTTTCGATCCGACCGTTAAGCGTAGCGTCTTTTCGTCGAATTCATGAAATCCCAGGGTTCCGTCTAGGACCTGCTTCATCAATTGATTTAAATAGATCAGCGTCGCGAGCGTTTCGAAGCCGCTCCGCAAGAGAGTTCGCGCACCCAGGCCGTGCCCTTGCTTATGAAGCGCGACCGATTGCGTCAGCAGATCATGCAGCCGCCACAGCACTGACTCGTGCAGCATCCAACAGCGGAACGGTGCTTTCCATTTGTAGGCGGTCGCGCTGCGGGAAAACAGGCCGCCGAGCGGAATGCTGGCCATAAGCGCCGTCTTCCAGTTGGCGAGATTGATCTCCGCGTCATGCATAAAGCAGAGCTAACAGGGATCATCGGGCCGGTCATCATCCCCGAAGCCTGCGCGGCGCCGCACTACACCCCGCTGGCGCCCCTCGCTGAGCCGGCCGAGGGATTGCACCCGTGGGGGCCCGTCCGCAACGGGTCGAAAGTAGCCGCTCCTGTAATCCCTAGCCCGCCCTTTCATCATAAATGCGGACGAAGTCGCTAAACTCTGTACCGGCCAAGTCTTCTTCGATCACGCGCTTTGCAAGATCGAAATCGACAACGAAGTTGCAGACCTCCATCGACCCGCTGCCAATGCTGCCGCCATCGCATGTCCCCAAGCCGGTCCAGCCCAGGGTTTCATTCATCCGCTGTTCCAGCCGGTGGCGCTTGTCCAGATCGGCCGACGTTCCGAAACCCGCCACGCCATATTCGATCATGAGGATGGCATGGTCTTCGTCCGGAAGCGGCTGATATCCTTGTCGGAGGCGCTCGTCGATTTCCTTTTGAACGATGTGTTGCGCCTTGCGGAGAAATGTCGATTTGACAGTCTTCGACATTCCACGCGTTCCCAGCTCCCCCCAATGGACAATGTGGCGCCTGTCGTCTTGCGCCCAGGTTTCCCAGTAGTGGATTGTTGGACCGGAGGAGCGATAAAGCTTGATCATGTCAGATCGGATATCTCCCCAAGGGTCGAAATCAGAACATCAGGCAGCAAGCGACTGATCGTGCGGGCGGCTGCATGAAATAAGGCGCAGGCATATGCGAAGCCCCGGAGCCGGCAGTTTCGCGATAGTGAGCAGGCTCCGCAAGAGGTCGTGAGCTGACGGTCCCGCCAGGCCGCTGGCTTCTCAAAGCGCGCGCCCGACCCGCTCGATCGTCGCCAGGAACCAACTCAGCGCCGGGTCGTTCGCGGCTCGGCGGCTGTGCAGCAGGTCGATGGCGAAGGGCGGCGTGTCATAGGGCAGGGGGATGAGCGCGACGCCGGCGATCTCGGCGAAGCGGCCGGCGATCCGCCGTGCCATTGTCGCGACGAGGTCGGTGCCGGCGACGGCGAAGGGCACGGCGACGACATGGGCGAGGGTGACGGCCACCCGGCGCTTGCGGCCGTCCATGGCGAGGATGGCATCGACCACGCCCGGCGATCCGTCGCCGCCGGCGGCGGAGAACAGCGCATGCGGCAGCCGCAGATATTCATTGGCGCTGAGCGGCGGAGCTGCCGCGACGCGCGCCTTGTCGCGAATGCAGACGAACTCCTCCTCGAACAGCCTCTGCCGCACGGTGCGACCTGAGCCCGGCAGATGGCCGCCGATCAGCGCATCGACGTCGCCGCGTTCGAGGGCGGCGAGGCTCGATGCGGGGTCGGCGATCGGCCGAACCACCAGATCGATGCCCGGCGCCTCCTGTCGGAGCAGAGCGACCAGCGCGGGCACGACGACGAGATCGCCATAGTCGGTCACGGCGATGGTCATGCGGCGGCGCGCGGTTGCAGGCTCGAAGCCCGCATCCGGCGCGAGCGTCGTCCTGATCTGGGCGAGCGCCTCTCCGATCGGCCGGGCCAGAGCCAACGCCCTCGCGGTTGGCTGCATGCCCGCGGCGGTGCGGATGAAAAGCTCATCGCCGAAGAGTGCACGCAGGCGGGTCAGCGCGCTGCTCATCGAGGGCTGCGCCAGACCGATGCGCTGGCCGGCGCGGGTGACGTTGCGCTCCTCCATCAGCGCTTCGAAGGCGACGAGGAGGTTGAGGTCGATGGCAGCCAAATTCATCTGAGCGATAGTACAGATAGTAAAAATCGATTTCCACAATGGCATGCGGGCTGCTGAAAGGAGAGGAGTCGAACCCGCCGGAAGAGGCGCATGCGAATAACCCTGTCGCGCCTCGTGCCACGCGGACCGACGACCCTGGTGCTCGGCGTCCTTGTCGGCCTGGCTTCTCCGGCGCTGGCGGAGCTGGCCCGGCCGTCGATGCCCGTGATGATCTTCATCATCGTGCTCGGCACGCTGCTGCGGACCGATGGGAAGGCGGTCGTCGCCGTGCTCGGCCGGCCCGCGCTTTCGGTGCTGCTCCCGGTCACCGTGATGGTCGCCTGCCCGGTGCTGATCGGCCTGATCGCCCATCGTCTCGGCCTCGGCGCGGAGCTTGCGCTCGCCCTCGTGCTGGCGACCGCTGCACCGCCGTCGAGTGGGACGGCGGCGGTGGCGCGGATGCTGGGGCTCGACGGCACCGTTCCGCTCGCGGTGACACTGCTGTGCATGGCGCTCGCGCCGCTCACCGTGCCGCTTCTCGCTGGATGGTTCGGCGGGATCGGCATCAACGCTTTCGATCTCGCCCTGCGCCTCGCCCTGCTTGTCGGCGGCGCCGAGGGCGTCGCCCTGCTGCTTCGGCGCTTTGCGGCGACGCAATTGCAGAGCCGTGGAGAAGCCGTCGACAGGATGGTGGTTGCGGCGCTGCTCGTCTTCGTGGTCGCGACCATGGCCGGGGTGCGCGCGCAGATCGCGTCGGACTGGCACGGCGCGCTGCTCTGCCTCGCACTCGCCTTCGCCTGCAATCTTGGTCTGCAGGGAGCGGGGGCCGCCCTGCTATCCGGCGCGCTCGCCGAGCGATTGACCATCGGCCTCATCCTCGGCAACCGCAATGTCGGGCTGGTCTGGTCGGCGCTCGGCGCCGCGGCCTCGCCACGCATGGCGCTGTTCTTTGCGGCGACGCAGTTGCCGATCTATCTCACCCCGCGTCTGATCGACCTGATCATCAGCTACGCCAGAGCAAGGAAGCCATCGTGACCGCAGCCCGTATGACCGAGGAAATCGCGCTCCGTTTCGCCCGCATCGCGCTCGGGCATGTCCGGCGCGAATACCCGAACAAGCCCGACCATACGCTGGCCGGGCCGCAGGATGCGCAGACCCCGCGCGAGCTGCATCCGATCTTCTATGGCCGCTATGACTGGCATTCCTGCGTGCACAGCTACTGGATGCTGGCGCGGCTGCTGCGGC
>JAEXUU010000286.1 GCA_023452965.1 Pseudomonadota bacterium
AGTTCGAACCGATGTCGATGATCGCGATGGTGTCGTCGACGCTCAGACGGCCCGAAGCCTGCTCAGGCCTTCTTGCCGGCGCGGCGGGAGAGGCTGCGAGGGCTCGAACTGGAGAGAGATTTGCCACGACCTGACAGACTCGGATTCGTCATGAAATACTTGTGGGCGTTGAACGACTCTTCGGCCGATGGCGGGACAATGCGTCGCGAGCCGCCATCGGGCAAGATGGTCCAGCTCTGTTCGTTGTCGAGAAAATTGGCCAGCATGATCTGCTCGAGAAGCTGCTGGTGCACGGTGGGGTTGAGGATCGGCGTCAGCGCCTCCACACGGCGGTCCAGGTTGCGCGGCATCAGATCGGCCGAGGAAATGTAGAGCTTCGCCTTGGGCGACGGCATGCCGTGCCCGGCGCCGAAGGCATAGACACGGGTATGCTCGAGGAAGCGCCCGACGATCGACTTGACCCGGATATTGTCGGAAAGGCCTGGGACACCGGGTCGCAGGCAGCAGATGCCGCGAACCACGAAATCGATCTGAACGCCGGCCTGGCTGGCGTCATAGAGCGCGTCGATGATCTCGGGATCGCCCAGCGAGTTGCATTTGCCCCAGATCGCGCCCTTGCGGCCGGCCTTCACATGCTCGATCTCCTCGGCGATGTCGTCGAGCAGGCGCTTCTTCAGGTTGACCGGCGAGACCGCCATGCGCTCGAGCTCGGCCGGCTCGGCATAGCCGGTGATGAAGTTGAAGATCCGCGCCACGTCCTGCGCCATCACCGGATCGGCCGTGAAGAAGGAGACGTCGGTGTAGATGCGCGCCGTGATCGGGTGATAGTTGCCGGTCGCGATATGGCAGTAGGACACAAGCTGGCCCGCCTCGCGGCGGACCACCATCGAGAGCTTGGCGTGGGTCTTGAGCTCGATGAAGCCGTAGACGACCTGCACGCCGGCGCGCTCCAGGTCCTTGGCCCAGCGGATATTGGCTTCCTCGTCGAAGCGGGCCTTGAGTTCTACCAGCGCCGTGACGGATTTGCCGGCCTCGGCCGCCTCGGCCAGCGCCTGGACGATCGGCGAGTTCGAGGACGTCCGGTAGAGCGTCTGCTTGATCGCCACGACGTTCGGGTCGCGCGCCGCCTGCTGCAGGAACTGCACGACGACGTCGAAGCTCTCATAGGGGTGGTGGACGATCAGGTCCTTCTGGCGGATCGCGGCGAAGCAGTCGCCGCCATGCTCGCGGATCCGCTCGGGAAAGCGGGCGTTATAGGGCTTGAACTTCAGGTCAGGCCGGTCGACCCCGACGAGCTGCGAGAGCTCGTTCAGGCCGATCATCCCGTCGACGATCACGATCTCGTCAGGATCGACCCGGAGCTCGCGCACGATCAGCTGGCGCAGGTGGTCCGGCGTGTCGGCATGCAGCTCGAGGCGGATGACGACGCCGCGGCGGCGCTGCTTCAGCATGCTCTCGAAGACGCGCACCAGATCCTCGGCCTCCTCCTCGATGTCGAGATCGGAGTCGCGGATGATTCGGAAGGAACCGGTGCCCTTGATCTCGTAGCCGGGGAAGAGCTTGCCGATGAAGAGCGCGACCAGATCCTCCAGCATGATGAAGCGCTGGACGCCCTCGCGTGCGAGATCAGGCAGTTCGATGAAGCGGTCCATCTTCACCGGCACGCGGATCAGCGCGTCGAGCGCGCGCCCGTCGCTGACGCGTTCGAGCGCCAATGCGATGGTGAAGCCGAGATTGGGAATGAAGGGGAACGGGTGGGCCGGGTCGATCGCCAGCGGCGTCAGCACCGGGAAGACGTAATGCAGGAAGCGGTCTTCCAGCCAGATGCGGTCCTGCGCGCCGATATCGGCGGGGCGCAGCAGCACGATCCGGTTCGCTTCCAGATCGTGCTTGAGCTCGGTCCAGCGGGTCTGCTGGTCGCGGGTCAGGGCCGAGACCGCCTCGCCTAGCGCCGCGAGCTGCTCGGCCGGGCTGAGGCCGTCCTGGCTCGGCGTCACCACGCCGGCCTTGAGCTGCTCGCGCAGGCCGGAGACGCGGACCATGAAGAACTCGTCGAGATTGTTCGCGGAGATCGAGAGGAAGCGCAGTTGCTCCAGCAGCGGGTGACTGCGATTCGAGGCTTCCTCCATGACGCGGCGGTTGAACTGGAGCCAGGAGAGCTCACGGTTCATGAAGCGCTCCGGTTGCTGGCGCAGCGACAGCGCGGCCTCCTCACCGGTAGTCTCGGCCTGGATCATCACAGTATCAGTCGTCATGCGCTTCATCCGTGCCCCGATCGGCCCCTCACCTGTCGCCGATCTTGAAGCCATCCTAGCGTGACGGTTCGATGACAAGCGACATGATTTGAGGAATGCCGGCTCGAGGAGACGCGGCCCGGTTCAACCCGCATCCTGCGGGAAGAGTTCCGCCAAAGCCTCCTGCACCAAGGGGCGCGTCACCCTGCGGCCGCGTTCGAGCGCAAGCCGGTCGAGCCGGTCGACAACCTGCCGCGCGGCGGCGAAGGAACGCTCCATCCGCATGGCGAGGGCGTCGATCACCGCGATATCGACGACGAGCTGGCGGTCGATGAAGAGCTTGACCAGCAATGTCCGCAGCAACCCGTCATCCGGTGGCTCGATCGTTGCGGCAGGAGCCAGCCTCAGGCGCGAGAGCAGGTCCGGTACTGTCAGCCCCCAGAGGTCGGGCGAGCGCCGCGCCGTCAGCAGCAACGAGCCGCCGCGCGCCTTGATCGCATTCATCAGATGGAACAGGGCGGGCTCGTCGAGGGAGCCTGAATCGCAATCCTCGATCACCAGCGCGCCGCCGGAGACGAGATGCGGCACCTGCGCCTCGTCCAGCTCCCTGGCGGAAATCGTCCAGGCATGGGCCGCGCGCGCCCAGATCGCGGCGAGATGGGTCTTGCCGGCGCCTTCCGGCCCGGTCAGGCGCAGCCAGGCTTCCGGCCAGGCCGGCCAGCGCTCGATCAGGCCATAGGCGGCCTCGTGGGAGGCGCCGACCAGAAAATCCTCGACGCCATGACGGCTGTCGACCGGCAGGTCGAAGGCGAGCTGGCGCGGACGCGGGGGAACTTCAGACATCACGGGCTCAGGCGTCGGTGCCGATGCGCGCCTTCGCCGCCGCCGCGCGGGTGGCATCGCCGCCGTGATAGAGGTTGCTGGCGAGATATTGCCGCAGCGCGAAGCGGCAGAGCACGCCGATGACGGCTGCGAGCGGCACCGCCAGCAACAGGCCGACGAAGCCGAACAGCGAGCCGAAGGCAAGCAGCGCGAACATCAGCCAGACCGGGTGAACGCCGATGGAATTGCCGACCAACTTGGGCTGGAGGATGTTCCCTTCGAGGAACTGCCCGGCGAAGAAGACGCCGAGCGTCGCCAAGGGCCAGGTCCAGTCCGGCCAGAACTGCACCGTCGCGACACCGACCGAGAGCACGAGTCCGGTCAGCGAGCCGACATAGGGGATGAAGGAGAGGAAGCCCGAGATGATGCCGATCAGCGCGCCGAAATTGACCCCGATGACGCTGAGGCCAATGGCATAGAAGCCGCCGAGCAGCACGCAGACCAGCGCCTGCCCGCGCAGGAATCCCGCGATCGCCATGTCCATCTCGTGCAGCAGGCTGCGGATGGTGTCGCGATGCTCGAGCGGCAGCCAGCTGTCGACGGTCGCGACCATGCGGTCCCAGTCGGCCAGCAGGTAGAAGGCGATGACCGGTGTCAGCACCAGGAGCGAGAACACGCCGACGATGGCGGTGCCGCCGCTCCAGAGCGATTGGAGCAGGCCGCCGACCCATTTCATGCCGTCGCCGACGAGATTGCCGAGCGAACTCTGCGCCTCCTTGGTCAGTTCCGCGCCCCCGAAACGCTCGAGCCAGGGCGCGCTCTTCTCCAGCACCAGAGCCTGGAGCTTGGCGGCATCGCCGGGCAGACGGGCGACGAGGCCGGCGAGCTGCTGGCCGAGCAACGGCGCGAGCAGCACCAGCGCCAGCACGAAGATGAGCAGGAAGACGACGAGGATGACGATCGTCGCCGCCAGCCGATTCATGCCCATGCGCTCCAACCGGTCGGCGAGCGGATCGAGCAGATAGGCCAGCGTCAGCGCCGCGATGAAGGGCAGCAGCACGTCGCGCAGCACGACGAGAAACAGGACGAAGACGAGAAGGGAGCCGACCCAGAAGCCGATCTGGCGTTGCAACGTCATCGATCAGCCTCT
>JAEXUU010000561.1 GCA_023452965.1 Pseudomonadota bacterium
GTTCATCAACCAGAACGACATGGACACCTACGCACCGGTGGCCGTCCTCGGCCAGACCGTGGTCAAGACGCTGTTTCCCGACGGCGACAACCCGATCGGGCAATATGTGCTGGTCAACAAGATCCCCTTCCAGGTCATCGGCGTGATGGCGGAAATGGGCGCCACCTCCTTCGGCAACGACCAGGACGACGTGGTGCTGGTGCCGCTTTCGACCGGCAGCATCCGCCTCTTCGGCCAACGCAACATCCGCACCATCACCGTTCAGGAGAAGGACGGCTCGGCGATCGACATCACCCAGCAGACGATCCAGGCGCTGCTCGACCAGCGCCACAAGCGCCAGGACACGCAGATCACCAACATGTCGTCCGTGCGCGAAGCCTTTACCGAGACCTCGAACACGCTGAAGCTGTTCCTCGCCTCGGTCGCCGCGATCTCGCTCTTGGTCGGCGGCATCGGCGTCATGAACATCATGCTGGTCTCGGTGATCGAGCGCACCGGCGAGATCGGTCTGCGCATGGCCGTCGGTGCCCGGCGCGGCGACATCCTGCAGCAGTTCCTGATCGAAGCCTCGCTGGTCTGCTTCATCGGCGGCGTGCTCGGCATCGCGCTGGCGCTCTCGATCGGGCTTGGCTTCGGCCTCGCGGGCTCGCCGGTGCGCTTCATCTACTCCGGCGAAGCCTTCGCCGTGGCGATCGCATGCTCGACCCTGATCGGCCTGACCTTCGGCTTCCTGCCGGCGCGCAATGCCGCGCAGCTCGATCCGGTCGATGCGCTGGCGCGTGGCGCCTGAGCCTACTGGAACCCCTCAGCCTGCAGCTCGAACAGCTCGGCATAGCGGCCGCCCAGCGCCATCAGCGCGTCATGGCTGCCGCTTTCGAGGATCGCGCCGTTCTCCAGCACCAGGATACGGTCGGCCATGCGCACGGTCGCGAAGCGATGCGAGATCAGCAGGGCGGTGCTGGTCTCGCTGAGATTGCGGAAGCGCGCGAAAATCGCTGCCTCGGCGCGGGCGTCCAGCGCCGCCGTCGGCTCGTCGAGGATGAGCAGGCTGGCGTCGCGGAAATAGGCCCGCGCGATCGCGATCTTCTGCCATTCGCCACCGGACAGATCGAGGCCGGCGACGAACATGCGCCCGAGCATCTGCTCGTAGCCCTGCGGCAGGCTCTCGATCAGCTCATGGGCGACGCTCCTTTGCGCGGCATCGACGATGCGCGGGCGATCTTCGATACGCTCGACCCGACCGATGCCGATGTTTTCGGCGGCGGTCATGTGATAGCGCACGAAATCCTGGAAGATCGCGCCGACATGGCGTTGCAGATCGTCCAGCGCGATCTCGCGCAGATCGATGCCGTCCACCAGGATGCGGCCTTCATCGGGGTCGTAGAGGCGCGTCAGCAGCTTGACGATCGTGGTCTTGCCCGCGCCGTTCTCGCCGACCAGCGCCAGGGTCCCGCCTGCTGGCAGGGTGAAGCTGAGGTCGCGCAGCGCCCAGCGATCCGTGCCGGGATAGCGGAAGCCGACCTTCTCGAAGACGATGCCCTCGCGCATCGGAGCGGGGAAGGCGACAGGCTTCGCCGGCACGGCCATGGTGGAGCGCATGTCCATGAAAGAGAAGAAGTCATCGAGGTACTGGGCCTGCGAGGCGATCTGCGTCAGCCCGAGGATCAGGCGCTCGAACAGGCCGTTCAGCCGCAGGAGCGAGCCGGCCAGGAAGGTCAGGTCGCCGATGCTCAGCGCGCCGGTCAGCGCGCGCCAGGCGACCACGGCATAGGCTGCGTAATAGGCGAGCGATGCGATCGCCCCGAACAGGCTGCCCCAGAGCGCACGCCTTGCGGCGAGGTCGCGATTGGCCAGATGGACCTTGGCCGCCAATGCGGCGAAGCGCGCGGCGAGATGGCTGCCGAGACCGAAGAGCTTGATCTCCTTGGCCGATTCGGCGGTCGAGCCGACATGCTGGATGTACTCCATCTGCCGGCGCTCTGAGGTGACGGCGACATTCAGGCCGTACCCCTTGGCGTTGAAATGCGCCTCGCCTGCCAGGGTCGGCAGAATCGCGAGGAGCAGCAGGACGATCAGCAAGGGCGCGTACGCGACCAACCCGGCGACGAAGAGGATGAGCGTGACGGCGTCCTGCGCCTGCCCGAGGACTGCGCTAAGGAGCGGATTTCCGATGTAGCGCTGGGCCCGTGCACGCTGCAGCCTGTCCTGCGCGGCGCTGGTCTCGATGTCGAGGAGATCCAGGCGTGCCACCTGCTCGATGAGCGCGACGCCGAGCGCATTGTCATGCAGCTCGGTCAGGATGCGCTCGACGAAGGTCCCGGCACGGGTAAGGACATTCGCCGCCGCCACCAGGAGGAATTCGAGGAGGAGCCAGCCGGCGACGACATTGAGCCGCCCGCTCTCGACCCAGTCGGCCAGGGCCGGCCCGGGCGCCGGCGTCGCGGTCTGGAGGATGATCTCGTCGACGATCAGCTTGCCGATGAACAGGACGAGTGGCGGCTGGATCGCCCGGAGCAGCCGCAGGAGGATGATCGTCGCAGCGAGTGCCGGACTCGTGTTCCAGAGCGAGCGCAGCAGCCGCGGCACGTGGACCCAAACTCGTCCCCGTCGCCGCAAGGCATCTCGCAGCCCTTCCAGCAGAGTGGCGATGGACATCACAGGACCTTTCGGGGACGCGCCTGCCGGTGCGGCGCCTGCATTGTGTTCGACGCAGCGGGAGGAGGGCTCATGCCGTCAGAACGGCGCCCGCCAGCGTAGGAGCGGCCATGTCGCGCTCCGCCAGATGGATCGCGCGGTATTCTCCGATGCCAAGCGGAGGGCGATGCGCGATCAGCACGAGCGTCGCAGATGGCAGTGCCTGGCGTAGCCCGCCGAGCAGACGCTGCTCCGCCTCTGGATCGAGCGCGCTCGTCGCTTCGTCGAGCACGATCCAGTCCGGCCGCTGCAGATGCAGGCGAGCCAGCGCCAGCCGCTGGCGTTCGCCGCCGGACAGGCCGCGGCGGGCATCGTTCCAGGCAGGCTCGTCGATCTCCCAGAGATCGGCCATGCCGACGGCCGCCAGCGCCTGCCGGTAGTCCTCTGCCTTGTAGGCTTCGGGCGCGGCGGGATAGGCCAGCGCGGACTTCAGATTCCCGAGAGGCAGATAGGGGTGTTGCGGCAGGAAGGCCGTGCCGAGGGCCGGACGCTCCAGACGGCCGGAGCCATGGCGCCACAGCCCCGCCAGCGCCTTGACCAGCACGCTCTTGCCGTGGCCGGAGGGCGCGGCGATCCAGTAGGTTCCGCCGGCTTCGAAAGTCAGGTCCGGCACGGGCGCCAGGGGGCGGCCTTCCGGAGTGGCGAGCTTGACGTCGCTCAGCGCCATGCGGTCGCTCCGGCTCGATACCAGCGCGGATTGCGAGCCGTCGGCCGCCTGACCGGCGGCATTGAGAAAATGGCTGAGCCGGCTGGCAGAGGCCGCGAGCTCGGCGAGGTCCCGATAGGAGAAGATGAACCAGGACAGCGTCGTCACGACGTTCTGGAAAGCCGAGCCGATCTGCATCAGCCCGCCGAAAGTCACGCGCCCGGCGAGAAAGGCCGGAAGCGCCAGAAATAGCGGGATGCGCAGCACCGTCTGGAAATAGGGTCTGGTGAAACAGCCCAGGATCAGCTCGCGATTGGCGAGGCCCCGCCAGTTCCTGACGATCTCGCCGAAGCGCTGGGTCAGCAGGCGGCGTTCTGCGTCCTCGCCTCCGGCCAGTGCCACCGCCTCGACATGCTCGCGCAGCCGGGTCAGCGCGAAGCGGAAATCGGCTTCGCGGCGCTGCTGCTCGAAGGCCAGCGATTTCAGCGGCTTGCCGAGCCAGTGGGTGACGCCGCTCGATATCGCGACATAGAGCGGTGCGGCCCAGACCATGTAGCGTGGGATCTCGATGGCGACGCCGCCCACAGTGAAAGCGAGGGGAAAGGTCGAGAGCGACCACAGGATCGTCACGAAGGAGACGAGCGCGACGATGTTGGTGATCAGCTCGATCGCCTCGCCGGTGAGCTTGTCGACGAAGATGCGGCAATCCTCGGCGATGCGCTGGTCGGGGTTGTCGAGGCCGTTATCGGCGCGGTCGCGCAGATGCCAGTAGGACTTGCTCGCCAACCAGCGGTCGAGCGCCGCCTCAGTCAGCGAGCGCCGCCAGCGAATCTGCAGCATCTTGCGCAGATAGCTGCCGCTCAGGAACAGGGTGACGCTGATCGCGATCAGGCCGAAGAAGATCGCGATCTGGCGCAGGGTCGCATCGACATCGAGCTTCTGCAGCGCGTTGTAGAAATCGGCGGTCCAGGCGATCAGCCGGACCGAGACCTGTACCCCGGCGAGCCCCAGGCCGAGCACGAGCACGAAGTAGATCAGCCCGGTGCGTCCGCTCGGGCCCGCGACGCAGAGCCGCGCCAGCAGCGCGATATGCGACAGCACGGCCGTCACGCAGATGCTCCGGGGACGCGGCGCCTCGGGGAGGGCGGCTCGGGCGTGTCGAGCCGAAAGATCGCGTCGGCGATGCCTTTGAGGCTCGCGGCCTCATGGCTGGCGCGATCTGTCGGCAGCAGGACGGCGATCTCCTCGATGCCGAGGTCGCGCAGCTGATAAGGGGTGCCGTGGCCGTATTCGAGATGGCCGCGGCCGATGATGCCGATGACGAGCGGATCGCCCGGCGTCGCCGCCAGATAGTCCGCGATGCCGCAGGCGAAGGCTCGGTCCCAGGTCTGCTGCGCCCGGATGAAGCGATCGAACCGGTCCGGCTCCATGGCCGGCGGACGGTCGGGCCCGGCGAAGCCGCTCATGAGCGCCCGGAGATAGCGCCGGTAACCCTCCGTCGCCGGTGCGGACGGCGTCAGGCCATCGCGCTCCTCGACCGGGATCGCCTCCCAGCCGATCTGGCCGACGCGGGTGACGAGCGGGCGATGGCAGTTCAGCGCCAGCATCGGCACGCGCTGCTGCCGGCAGAAATGGAACAGCGGCAGGTAGAGCTCCGGATCGAAGCCCCAGACC
>JAEXUU010000582.1 GCA_023452965.1 Pseudomonadota bacterium
GCCTGCGGGAGCCTAGCACCGGGCCGATCGGGCGAAAGCCGCGGCTCGGCGAACGCCGTGTTCTGTTCCAGCGAACAATCGCGCCCTGCAAAGGCTCGTCATGGCCGACCGTCCGGGCCATAGTCCCACGCGGCGGAAGCGCCGCAGCGGAGCGGCCTTCTTGATGTGTCAGGCAGATCGAGGAGCGAGCGATGAGCTGGATGCCGACCGAAGATCCGATCACCGGCGACCCGAAGTCCTGCGATGCACTCGAGCTCGTCATCGTGCCGCGCGTGCGCGATCTCGGCGGGTTCAATGTCAGGCGCGCCCTGCCGCATGGTCGGCGGCAGATGGTCGGGCCCTTCATCTTCTTCGACCATTTCGGGCCGGTGCAGTTCATCGCCGGGCAGGGAATGGACGTCAGGCCCCATCCCCATATCGGCCTCGCGACGGTGAGCTATCTGTTCGACGGGCGCATCACCCATCGTGACAGCGAGGGCAATGTCCAGGAGATCAGCCCCGGCGCGATGAACCTGATGACGGCGGGCAAGGGGATCTCGCATTCCGAGCGCACGCCGGGAGCGGACCGCGACGGCAAGCACCAGATGTACGGGCTGCAGAGCTGGATCGCGCTGCCGGCCGGCAAGGAGGAGATCGCGCCGTCCTTCCAGCACTATGCCGCGGAAGAGATGCCGATCATCAGCGACAACGGCGTGACGGCGCGCGTGATCGCCGGCTCGGCCTTCGGCAAGACCTCGCCGGTCGCCATGGTCTCCGACTGGTTCTATGTCGAGGTCACGCTCGGGGCGAGCATGAGCGTGCCGCTCGATGCCGACCATGAGGAGCGGGCGATCTATGTGGTGAGCGGCGAGGTCGAGATCGCCGGCGACCGCTTCGAGGGACCGCGCCTGCTGATCTTCAAGCCCGGCGACCGCATCACCGTGCGCGCGACGCAGCCGAGCGTGATGATGTTCCTCGGTGGCGCGGCGCTCGAGGGGCCGCGCTACATCTGGTGGAACTTCGTCTCCTCCAGCAAGGAGCGGATCGAGCAAGCCAAGGAAGACTGGAAGCAGGGCCGCTTCGGGCAGGTGCCCGACGAAAGCGAGTTCATTCCCCTGCCGGAATAGCCGGCGCGCCGGCGAGGAGCCTTCAGATGTCGTCCGTCCATCTCGTTAGCCAAAGCGGTCTGGCCCAGGAGATCCGCGCCCGCACGCACGTTCTCAAAGCCGACGAACCGGTCGGTGCCGGTGGTACCGATACCGGGCCGGCACCCTATGAGATCCTGCTCTCGGCGCTGGCGGCCTGCACCTCGCTGACCCTGCGCATGTACGCCGATCGCAAGGGCTGGGATCTCGGCCGGATCGAGGTCGAGGCCCGTTTCCTCAGGGATGCCAATGGCGAGGAGTCGATCCGGCGCGAGGTGTTTTTCAGCCTGCCGCAGGCCGCGGACGCCCAAGAGCGTCTCGCGGCGATCTGGGAGAAGACCCCGGTGACCAAAACGCTGAAGCGCAGCCTGCTGATCACCACGACATTCCGTTCGCCGGAATGAGGGCGGTGCGCAGGCAGGACATCGCGGGCTTCAGGCCATCAATGTCGCCGCTGCGCCGGCCTGAATGACGGCGTTGAGATCATAGTAGAGAAAGCCCGGAGCACGCCCGGCGAAGCCTGGCAGGTTGCGATAGGACAAGGGGACGCCGACCGGCCGCTTCGCCGCTGATGCCCGCGTCACGACCTTGTCCGCCGCCGCGCGCACGGCTGGGTGCTGCGGCTCGCCGCGATGGCCGAGCGACTGCGCGAGATCGGCCGGGCCGATGAACAGCGCGTCGACTTCCGCCGGCGCCATGATTCCGTCGATCGCGCTCCAGAGCCAGGGGATGTTGACCAGACCGGAGGGGAGGAGATTGGGCTCGCCGGCCACGGCCTTCGTCCCTGCCATCTCCTGCGCATGGGTGTGATCGATGCTGCTGTCGTATTCGTAGCCGAGATCGGCGAGGATACTCGCGGCATGAGATAGCCAGAAGGTTTCACCGACTGCGTTCAAGCGCCGAATGCCCGCTGCAGGCAATAGTCGATCATCGCCGAGCTTATGATCCCGCCTGTTCGACTGAGCCTGCCGCTTTCACGATACTCGGACGCTACGAAGATGCGCTCCACAAAAGCATAGCGCGCGTCACGGCGAATCCGATGGTGATGGGATTTCTCGATACTCTGTCTTAGGTCCGCGGTCGCGTGCGCTGGCAGAGGCAGCACGACCTGGCATTCCGGCGAGCCCGCAAGCGAGAGGCCGTACTGAAGAAAGGTGGGTCATTCTCCGCAAGGGGATCGATGAAGCGCGGCATCGAACCAAGTTGGCTTCCAAGCATAGTGAAAGTCCGCTTCCGATAACCCGCGATATCTCTGGTGTATCGTGGAGTCCTGTACTCGATATTTGAACCCTCAAACACACGCTGCCAGGTTCGAGGCATGAAGGAGTGCCTCAAGTGGATTTCAAGAACAGAGTAATCCTCGTCACCGGTGCCGGACGTGGCCTCGGCTTCGCCTATGCCCGTGCCCTCGCCGAAAGCGGCGCGACGATCGTGCTGCAAGATATTGGAGCCGATTCCGATGGGCGAGGCGAAGACCGGCGCGTGGTCGAAGACGCCGCGGCAAGCCTGCGGTCAGCAGGGTACGATGCGGTCGCGCTCCACGGCGCGATCGACAGCAGGGAGGCGTGTCATCGGCTCGTCCAGCGGTGCGTTGCCGACCACGAGCGGCTCGACGGCGTGATACACAATGCCGGCTGGGTCGCCTATCAGCCGGTCGAAGAAATCGAGGAAGAAGCCTTCGAGCGGATGATGGCGATTGCCGCCAAGGCGCCGCTCTGGTTGGCACAGGCCGCCTGGCCGACGATGAAGGCGGCCGGGTACGGGCGCATCGTCCTCACGACCTCCTGCCGCGCGCTCTACCCGCAATATGTTCAAAAGGGCCTCGCCGCCTATGCCGCCGCCAAGCTCGCGGCGGTGGGGATCGTCAATGTGCTGGCGGCTGAGGGCGGCGCCCATGGCATTGTCGTCAATGCCATCTCGCCTGTCGCAAAGACTCGCATGTGGGGCGTCCTGGACCAACCGGAGGAACTCAGGCCCTCGGAGGTCGCGCCGGGCGTTGCCTTCCTGGTTTCGAGCGCCTGCACGGAGGGCGGGTGGATCCTGCGTGCCGCCAACGGGCAGTTCCATGCGACCCGCAGCGTCGAAGCGCTCGGTGTGAACTATCCACGTGATCTGCAAGGCATCTGCGCCACAACCACGGAAGAGGTTGCGGCGCAGTGGTCGCGCATCGCTCTTGCCAACCGGGAGCCGCGCGCATGACCGAAGCGCCGGTCGCCTTGGCAAGCCGGGCCATCCTCGGCGAGCGTCCGGTCTGGAGGTATCTTACCGTCTGGTCTTCCATGTAGCCAATGAATCGGATGCAACCGGCCCAGCATCACTTTCGATCAGTGACGGCACCTCGCGAGCCGACTACGCAGTACCTCTCGAACAGAGAGGGTACCGGCGCGAAACGCTTCTCTTTAAAGGGACGCCGGGCGGGTTTGCGGCGATCGGCCGGGCCGGGGCTGGCACAGGACGCGCCAGGCCCTCGCCTGCGGGATATGCCGCGGCGTCGGACAGGCGCTGGCCTAAGGTGCAGGGAGCCGCGCCAATGAGCCTCAGGAGCTGGCGCGCGCCGCGAGCGTGAAGCCGACATCTTCGCGGATGGCGGTCCCGGCAGCCTTGCCATCGCCGAGGCCGACGATCAGCCCGGCGGTGCGCAGGCCGATCTCGCGGCGCGGAATCGAGAGGGCCGTCAGGGCCGGCGAGAGCTGCCGGCAGATTTCGTGATCGTCGAAGGAGGCGATGGCGATGTCCTCTGGCACACGGCGCCCTGCCTTCTGGCAGGCGAGCAGCGCGCCGATGGCGAAGACGTCGCCCGCGCCGATGATCGCATCTAGCTCCGTGCCGGAGCCCAGGAGGCGCCCGGCGGCGGCGATCGCAGCCTCGTACCCGCCGGCACTTTCGACGATCAGCTCGGGAGCGATCTCGATGCCGGCCTCCTGTAAGGCGGCGCGATAGCCGTCGAGGCGGCGGCCGGCGCGGGTCGAAAGCGCGACTGGCAGGTTGAGGAAGCCGATCCGGCGGCGGCCGCGCGCCAGCAGATGGCGCGTCAGAGCTGCAGCCGCATCCTTGTTGGAAAAGCTGAGATTGTGCTGGACGGGATCGTCGACGAGATCGCCGACCTCGATCACCGGCACGTCCAGCCGGCGCAGGCGCGCGACCGTTTCCGGCCTGTGCGCGGTCTCGTGCAGCACCAGCGCGCGGGGCTTCAGGGTGAGATATTCGGCGATCAGGCGGTCCTCGGCTTCGGGGCGGCGCCCGGCATCGCCGGCCGTCAGGAGCAGGCCGTTCTCCGCCAGCCCGTCGGACAGACCCTGGAGAAAGGCCGCGAACAGGCTGTTCTCCAGAGAGGGCACGATCGCCGCCACCATGCGGGACACGCCCGAGCGCAGCGCGCCCGCCAGCCGGTGCGGCACATAGCCGATCTCGTCGGCGGCGCTCTCGATCCGCAGCAAGGTCGCCGCGGCCACTGTCTTGGGCGCGCTGAACGCGCGAGACACCGTCATGATGGAAACGCCGGCACGTTTCGCGACGTCGCGTATCGTGGCGTTGCCGGAGCCTTCTTCTGCGGGGTCGCGCATGCGGCCTTGCTGTCCTCGTTCGTGATGCCCAGTGCACATTGCTTGCTCGTGGGCGTCTTGACAATCACAAATGATAACGTTCACAGTTAACGTTATCATGGATGGATCGAGAATGCTCGTGACTGGTCGACCCCACTCCGAAGGCAAGCCGCTTATCGTCTGTGCGGCGCTGACCGGCGGTCTGCCGCCCCATGCCGCCGGCTCGGGCCATCCGCTCGATCAGGCTGCCATCGTCGAGGACGCGCTCGCCTGTCATGCCGCCGGAGCGGCCGTCGTCCATATCCACGCGAGACTGGCGACCGGCGAGACCACGATGGAGCCGGCGGCCTATGCCGCGATCGCCGGAGCCATCCGGGCGCGCGGTTGCGATGCCGTGCTCGATTTCTCGGCTGGCGACGATGGCGGGCGGGCTTCGCATGAACAGCGTCTGGCTGTGGTCGGGGCAGGTGCCGAAATCGTCAGCTTCGCCGGCGGAAGCTTCAATCTCGCCGGGCGGCTCTATGACAATCGCCCGAGCTTCCAGACCGCCCTGGCGGCGGCGATCGCACAGTCCGGCTTGCGCCCGGAAATCGAGATCTTCGACAGTGCCCATCTGCAATGCGTGCCACGGCTCGCCGCGGCGGGGATCGACCAGCCGCTCTTCTTCCAGTTCGTGATGGGGCTGCCCGGGACGCTGAAGCCGGCCCCGGTGCTGCTGGACTGGCTGCTTCGCCAGTTGCCGGACCGGAGCGAATGGTCGGTCTCGGCGCAGACAGGCTCGGATATCGCGGCGCATGCCGGCCTTCTCGAGCAGGCGGTCGCCCGTGGCGGGCATGTCCGAACCGGGCTCGAGGATATCAGACTGATGAATGACGGCTCGCCGGCGCCAGGAAACGCGGCTCTCGTCGGGCAGTGGGTGGAATACGCGGCGAGGAAAGGCCGGCCGGTGGCGTCGCCTGCGGTGGCAAGGCTGCTGCTGGGCATCGAACCAGGCGGCGCGCGTTTCGCGAAAGACCAAGAATATGGGAGGACAGGCCATGACGAAACCGACACGGCGAACATTCGCTAAGGGGATGCTGGGCTGCGGCCTGGCGGCGTTCCCT
>JAEXUU010000620.1 GCA_023452965.1 Pseudomonadota bacterium
CTCAGCTGCTTGCCAAAGCCAGTGCTGATCTCGCCAAAAGGCTCGCCTGAATCCGATCATCGCAGACGCTTGCACTGGCTTATGACGCAGTCTTGCCAGCGCACTCGCCGGCGGCTCGCCTTACGCAAGGCGCGTGCGTTGGCTCAGACTGCGCGCCCTATGACCCGCTCGTCATAGCCGCGTGGCGAAAAGCGACCATTCTCCGCCCGAAACTGGCGCATGAAATCGGGCCACAATGCGGTCAGCTTCCCGCTGCTGGGATGGAGGTACCAGCTCTTGCAACCTCCCGCGACCCAGACCGTGCCCTGACTGCGTGAATCGATGCTGCCGACATAGTCACGTTGGGCATCCGCGTCAGGTTCGATGGCGATCTGCCGCTCCAGGAGGTAGTTGAGCGCTTCGCGGATATAATTGGTCTGGGTTTCAGCCATGTAGACCATGGAACCCGCGCCCAACCCGGTGTTGGGGCCCAGCATCATGAAGAAATTCGGAAATCCCGTCATGGAGGTGCAGGCGAAAGCTTCCGGGCCGTCGCGCCAACTCTCGGCCAGCCTCGTGCCTCCGTGCCCGTGAATGACTTCCGCGATCGGCAGGTCGGTTGCCTCGAAGCCGGTCGCAAGAATAATGGCGTCGAATTCATGCAAGACGCCATCGCGCGTGACGATGCCGCTTTCGCAGACGCGCTCGATGCCGGACGTTTCCAGCAATACGTTCGACCTCTGCAATGCGGGATAATAATCGTTGGAAATCAGGATGCGCTTGCACCCGATCTCGTAATCCGGCGTCAGCTTCCTCCTGAGCTCGGGGTCCTGAACCTGCGCGTCGAGATGCGCCTGCGCCATGGTCGAGACGATGCTCATGAAGCTGGGCACACGCCGGCGTTGCAGGAAACGCCCTTCGTTGAACCAGAACAGCTCGTCCCGCAGTTCCTGCGCCACGTGGGGAAGCCGCGCGAACATCCGGTGCTCAGCCGCGCTGTAGGCGGGGTCACGGCGAGGCACGACGTAGGGCGCCGAGCGCTGGAACACGGCAAGGCTGCGAACGACCTTTGCAAGCTCCGGCACGATCTGGATCGCCGAGGCCCCGGTTCCGATCACGCCGACCCTTTTTCCCGACAGGTCGAGCGAATGGTCCCATTGAGCGGAATGCATGACGCGTCCACGATAGGAATCGAGCCCGTCGATGGCCGGGAACGCCGGATCGGAGAGATGCCCCGCTGCAGAAACCAGCGCTTTCGCCAGATAGGCCCCCCGATCGGTCTCCACGCACCAGAGCGAACGGGCCTCGTCCCATGCGGCTCGCTGCACGTTCGTTCCGAAGTGAATATGCGGCCTTACGCCCTCGTCGTCGGCAGCGTTCTGCAGATAGGCGAAGATTTCGGGTTGCTTCGCATAAACGCTTTTCCAATCCGCCTTCTTGCGGAACGAGTACGAATACAGATGCGAAGGGATATCGCAGGCCGCGCCCGGATAGGTGTTGTCGCGCCAGGTGCCTCCGACATCGGAGCCGCGTTCGAGCACCACGAAACGATGCCGCTGTTCCCGCTGCAGCGCAATCGCGAGGCCAAGGCCCGAGAAGCCGCTGCCGATGACGATGACATCATGGATCGAGGTAGTATCGCGTGTTCCGGTGGAGGTCATGTCAAAATCCCCTTCTCAACATTCGCTCAGGCATGCTCGTTGGCGATCACGGTCCCCGCGGCATGGCGCCCGGGATCGGCAATGAAGTCGCCTGCGACTGCGGAAAGCTCGGCTGGACGCTCATGAACGACGCCGTGACCGGTTTTCATCTGGAAAAGCCGGGCATCGGCAATGCCGCCGAACAGCATGTGCGAATGCCTCATCGGAGCCGTCTGGTCGTACTCGCAGCCAACGACGAGCGTCGGCGCCTGAATGGCTTCGATATCCGACAGAATATCGACGGTCCGGTTGAACCTCATCTTTGCCGCTCTCGGCTCCCCGTTCGAATTCGACGCGATCAGCGACGCGAGCTCGTCTGGGGTGCGCGAATTCACGAAGGACTGGCTGTAGGTCAGCAGAACGGAGAATTTACCCAGAGTCGGGCTTCCAGCCTCGTAGAGCTCGTTCCAGACATCGTTGCGCAGCACCTGCTGGGCATCCGTCTTTGCCCATCCGGCGACGAGCACGAGGGCCCGCACGCGCTCCGGTACGCGGGCAGCAGTCTTCGCGGCGATGACGGCCCCGAATGAATATCCGAGCAGATCCACCGGGCCGGCATCGACGGCGGCCGAGATGACCGCGAGTGCCTGCTCCATATAGAACTCGCCCGCATCGCTTTGAGCGGCGGGATCCATGAAATCGAAGGCAACGACCCGGTAGCGCCGGGCCAGCATCGGCAACAGCGCCCAGAAACTTCCGGCCGCGCTGCCTGCGGAGCCATGCAGAAGCACGACTGTACGAGCGTTGGTTCTACCGGGATCGGAGTCGTAACATTTGATCGACGATGCCCCGCAAGGCACGTCGAAGCGAAGCGTGTCGGGCGGAAAATCCATCGTCACGCTCTTGGCTTGCCCCTTCGCAGAGGGCCGATCCGACGACAATTCCAGCACTGGACGATCCTAACATTGTCTAGAGAATCATTTGATCCAATTGAGATCGCCAAGGCCCCTGCAGGCCCCGAAAGGGCGATCCGTGGGTGGGCGGTATCGGACGAGCCCCGCGCTGACGCATGCAAGCTTGCGAAGCCCGGATGCGGCAGCCCGTTTCCCATCCACCATCCCGGGCCGCCCGGCGCCCGACCTGCTCGGCACAGGCCCAGGCGTTCCCAGATCTATCGGAACGGCTTCTGCGGAGGCGAACCAACGCCCTTCCGGCACCGGAGGCGGAGACCGCGCCCCGGGCTCCTGTCATCGACCGGCAGCGAGAAAGCGATCGAGGACATTGCGGGTGATCCGATCGACGTAAAAATCGTTTTCGATCAGTCCGTTGACCCACTCGCAGGTTCCGGCGCAGAACACCTCGCCCTGTCCCTTCTCGAACGAGACGACCATTCCGCTGCCCCGGGAGTGCCGCTCGATCGCGGCAGGGCTGTCGTCGCCTTCGAGCACCGTTGCAACGAAACGCGCATCAGCGTCGCCCAGGGCGTGGTAATATGAATCTTCGGCCAGGCCGTATTCGGATTTGGTGGCCCAGTTCATGGCGATGATCTCGAGGCCGGCAGGCGCTCCGTCGGTCCCTTTCGGCACCGGCAATCCATCGACAAATTCGTAGTCGAGCCCATCGACCTCGAACGAGAAGATGTTCGCCTCGTCGCCGAACATGTCGGCATAGCCCAATCCGGTTCCCTCCAGCGACCAGTGCTTGTGGCGGAACACGTTGAAGCCACGCGCGGAACGCGGCGCCATCGCATAAATGCCGACATAGATGCCCCGCAAGGCATTGACGCCGAACGTGACGGCTCCGGGATATCCGATGCGCGGGTCTTCCCAGGCGCCGGTCATCAAGGCCGGATTGGCCGCGGCATCCGGATCGCGTTCCCTGGCCAGATATTTGTAGCAGGTCTGCTGCGACCCGGCGGCGTCCCGGCGGATCTGCCACATGAAGTTGGCGGCAAAGCGCGCGACCTTGCCGCCGCGCTCGGTGTAGGCATCGACCGTCCTGCGCATCGGCGTCGACCAGTATTCGTCATGCCCGACAAAGGCCAGGCAGGCATAGCCGTCGACACAATCAGGGTCGGCTTCGAGGTCATCCTGCGGAATAACATGAACGCAGTAGCCGGCTCGCTCGGCCCAGACCAGGAACGGCCTTTCATAGGTCGGCCAGCCGGTCGAAGCATAATAACGGGCGAAACCATTGGCGAACGCCCAGTTCTTGGAGTCCTGATTGGGAGGCTGCGGCGAACGGGGGCGGATCTTCGCCGCGTTGCGAGGCGCGTTCGGAGGCAGCCAAACCTGGCCGCGCGCCCAAGGCCGCTCATTCGACAGCACGGGCGAAGCTCCCTGCGGGTAGTCCGGATGGAGACCGCGGTAATGGCTCGCCCCGCCCCAGTCGTTATAAGCCGTCCAGGTGCAGGTCGAGGCGACGAGCAGAACGGCTTTCCCGCGCGCCGCCTTGTCCGCCTTGATGAAGAAGATGTGGTGGCCGAGCGGCGGCTCCCCTTGCGAGGCGCCGATACGCTGCATTTCGACGATATAGGCGCCGGGCTCGAAATCGTCGGATACGGTGATTGCGAGCTTCTCCTGCCAGGAGCAGCCATTCCGGTAGGAATCGCCCGGCGTGGGCTGGAACTCGCTATCGACCTCGCCCCATCGATGAACCAGGCGAGGTTCCGCCCCGTCCTTT
>JAEXUU010000672.1 GCA_023452965.1 Pseudomonadota bacterium
GCATGCAGCTGCTGATGCGCCGCCCCGAGATCGAGGGCTTCCTGTCGATTGCCGCGATGGCGAACCGCTACGACTTCTCCTTCCTCGCCCCCTGCCCGTCCTCCGGCCTGTTCGTGCACGGCTCGGAAGACCGCGTCGCCCCGGTCAAGGAGGTGATGGCGGTGATCGAGAAGGTGAAGACCCAGAAGGGCATCCAGATCGAGCATGCCGTGGTCGAGGGCGCCAACCACTTCTTCGACGGGCGCGTCGACCAGCTGATGGAGCAGGTCGGCGTCTATCTCGACCGCAAGGTCGGCCCGGAGATCCTGAAGACCGAGCAGGAACAGGCCTGATCCTGTCGCCGAACGGCTCCGAACCGTCATGCTCGCCCTCGCGGCGAGCATCCACGTCTTGAACACGGCGCTCGATCAGTGAAGTGAAGACGTGGATGGTCGGGACAAGCCCGACCATGACGGAAAAACCGTCAAACCATCGAGTCCGCCATGACCAGCTTCAAATCCGATTTCCTGCGCACCCTCGACGAGCGGGGCTTCATCCACCAGATCTCCGACCCGGAAGGGCTGGATCAGGCTGCGCTGAAGGGGCCGATCTCGGCCTATATCGGCTATGACGCAACGGCAACCTCGCTGCATGTCGGCCATCTCATGCAGATCATGATGCTGCACTGGATGCAGGAGACCGGGCATAAGCCGATCGCACTGATGGGCGGCGGCACCACCATGGTCGGCGATCCCTCCTTCAAGGACGAGGCGCGCAAGCTGCTGACCCAGGAGACGATCGAGCAGAACCTTGCGGGCATCCGCTCGGTGTTCTCGAACTATCTCGACTTCTCCGGCCCGGCGACGATGATGAACAACGCCGACTGGCTGCTCGGGCTGAACTACCTCGAATTCCTGCGCGATGTCGGCCGGCACTTCTCGGTCAACCGGATGCTGTCCTTCGACAGCGTCAAGACGAGGCTCGACCGCGAGCAGTCGCTGTCCTTCCTCGAATTCAACTACATGATCCTGCAGGCCTACGACTTCGTCGAGCTCAACAAGCGCACCGGCTGCATCCTGCAGATGGGCGGCTCCGACCAGTGGGGCAACATCGTCAACGGCATAGACCTCGGCCATCGCATGTCGGATGTGCAGCTCTACGCCCTGACCTCGCCGCTTTTGACCACGGCCTCGGGCAACAAGATGGGCAAGACCGCCTCCGGCGCCGTCTGGCTCGACGCCAAGCTGCTGCCGGTCTTCGAATTCTGGCAGTACAGGCGCAACACCGAGGACGCCGATGTCGGCCGCTTCCTGAAGCTCTTCACCAAGCTGCCCATGGCCGAGATTGCGCGCCTTGCGGCGCTCGGCGGCGCCGAGATCAACGAGGCCAAGAAGGTGCTGGCGACCGAGGTCACCGCCCTGCTGCACGGCAGGCAGGCGGCGGAGGCCGCGGCCGAGACCGCGCGCAAGACCTTCGAGGAGGGCGAGACCGCGCAGGACCTGCCGAGCGTCGAGCTGCCGAAGGCGCAGTTCGAGGCAGGGCTCGGCGTGCACAGCGCCTTCGTCAGCGCGGGCCTCGTGCCCTCGACCGGCGCGGCCCGCCGCCAGATCAAGGCCGGCGGCCTGCGCGTCAACGACCAACTCGTCACCGACGAACGCGCCAGCCTTGGGCTTTCCGACCTGGCGGACGGCGCCGCCAAGCTCTCCTTCGGCAAGAAGAAGCACATCCTGCTGCGGGCCGTCTGACGGCGCTCTAGAAACCCCGGGCAGCACAACTGCCCGGGCGTAATCAAGATCTTAGGCCCTCACGCCAAGCATCTGCCGACAGTAACGATTTCGACCTGACACGGCGAACCGGACCGCATTGCGACGGAGCCGGCGTCATCGAAACAGGCGCCGCCCGGCCTCGCGATCGCACGGCGCCCGCGCCTCAGCGTTCGGCAGTATTGGGAACGTTGCCCTGAGGCCGTTGCTCGAGCGGGCCGCCGCCGAGCGGATCGATGAAGCGGCGCAGGATGCCGGGCGCGATCGCCGAGAGCGGATTGACCGTCATGGTAGGTGCGGTGGCCGAGCCCGAGACGCGGAAATTCACCGCGAACAGCCCGCCATACTGGCCGCCGCCGAGGATCATGCCGACCACCGGCACCTGCGCGAAGGCGTTGTTCAGCGCGTAGCCCGGCACGAAGGTGCCGCCGATATCGACGCGGTCGCGGCCATAGTCGACATTGCCCTGCAGCGTGAAGCCGACCTGCTGGCCCCAGATCACCGCTTCGCTGATGTCGATGCGGCTGGCGCTGCGGGTGAACTCGGCCCGCATCTTGGTGAAGGCGACCTCGCTGACGTCGATGCGCTGCGGGATCGGCGCGCCATTGCGATCGAGCGCGCTCGGAGCCGTCGCGCTCTGCGCGCCGACGACGCGGCGCAGCGCCGGCTCGTCGCGAACGGTGAAGTTCCGCAGCAGCACCTCGCCGTCCTGACGGACATCGCCGGCCCCGAGCCGCAGCACGAGATCCCCGCCATGGGCGCGGCGGTAGAGGTCGAAAAAGCGCAAGGTCGCGCCGCCATTTTCCGACTGAAGCACCAGCGGCCCGGCGCCCTCGCCCTGGCGCGCCTGCTTGATCGAGAGATCCGCCCGCCCGATCCTGCCGGCATAGTTGATCGAACGGATCGCGCCGCCGCGCCGCGAGAGCTTGAGCTGCGAGTTGCCGAGCGCCTCGTTGTTGAAGCCCGTCAGGATCGGCACGTCGAGATCGAGCTCATAGTCGGGGCCGGCAGCTGCCGCTGCGCCGCGAGCGCCACGTGCGGGCGCCGCCGGCGCGCTCATGAGGTCGCGAATGAAGGGGCGGACGTCGAGCACGGCACCGCGCACGTAGAGCTTGGTCACGGCCCCGTCGCGGCTGATCTCGACCTTGTTCAGATTGTCGCCGGGCGAGAGCCTGAGCTGCGACAGGCTGGCGCTCTCGAAGGCGTTCTGCTTGTTCAGCGAAACCCGGCCCTTGACCAGGATCGGGGCGCTGTCGATGGTCAGATCCTCGAAGTCGGGCCCGTCCGCATCCGACACATAGGTGAACACCGCCCGGCCCGCCCGGCCGGCCGGCTTGCTCAGTCCGGGAATGGATGTATCGATCGAAGCGCGCGCCAGATCGATCTCGACCCTCGGCGGCGCCTCCGGCGTCTTTCCCAGCGCCTTGATCACCTTGACCTGCAGCGGGCCGTTGATGCCGGCCTCGGGACCGATGCCGCGGCGCTGCCGGGCGGCGTTGTCGAGCGTCAGCGAAACCGTCGCCTCGCCCTGCCCCTTGGCGTTCTGGCGCAGCTCGATCGGCCCGCGATCGCCGCCGATGCGGCCTTCGCCTTTGATCAGGAGCTGGCCGCGGTCGTAGTTGAGCGTCAGAGTGGCGCCCTCCAGCTTCTCGTTGCCGAGCAGCGTGTCGGAGGCGACGCCGGTCAGCGTGCCGTTGCTCTGGATCACCACATCGGCGAAGCTCAGATCATTCACCAGCGGCAGCGAGATCTGGTTCTTCAGCTCGCTCGTCCCGCGCAGCGATGCCGGATCGATCTGCAGCGGCGAGAATTCCTTGAGTGCCGGGAATGCGAACAGCGATAGCAATGCGTCCATCGATCCGGTGGAGCGGAAGCCGATCCGCGCCAATGACCGGTCGGCCCAGCTATCCGCCATCGTGAAGCTGCCTTCGTCGAGCATCAGCTTGCGGCCATTGCCAAGATCGGCCGCTGCCTGGGCGATGCCGAGCTGAACCGTACGACCTGTGATCGTGCCGGCAACACGCGCATCGACCAGCGGGGGCAGCCCGGGGCTAGGCAGGAAACGCACGTCCGAGCCCTTCAGCACCACGGTGATGGCGTCATCGTCCATGCCCTGGCCGCCATGCAGGCGGGCATTGGCCTCAGGCGAGACCGACAGATCGACGGTGATCTCCTCGACGCGCCCGCCGAGAATCTGACGGCTCAGCGTCGCATGCAGATCGGGCGAGGTCACAGCCGGCCAGACGGCGAGGGCCGCGCGCATGTCGGAATTGACCGCCCTGATCTTGAACTCGTGCGAGTTGCGCTCGCCGACGCGCCGAGCCGCACCGGAGCCTTCGGCATCGATCAGCGGCCCCTTGACGACGAGCTGCTCGATTCGGACTTCGCCGGCGGTCGGTTCGACCTGGAAGGCGGCGCGAAGCTTGTCGACCACGACCGGCGCGTCCTGATCGACGCCGGCGACCTGTCCCGCCCCTTCAAAAGCGACCTTCCAGACCCCGCCCTCCTCGCGCGACTGCCCGCGCCCGCTCAGCTTCGTTGCTCCCGCCTGCAATTCCGCGGCAGCGATCCGGACCGTCTTGAGTCCGTCATCGCTATCGAAGTCGAGCCGTGCGCCCTGAATCTCCAGCGGCTCGAGCGCGGCGCTGCGAAGGTTGACGACACCGGGCGCGACATTGAGCCCGGCGGCGATCTTGCGGGCTCCATCCGGCGTCTGGGTCAGCGAGATCTTGCCGCTGAGTGCAAGCCCGTCGAGCGCAACCGTCGCATTGCCGAAGGCGAGCGCCACCGCCTCAGACGGCTCGAAGCGCCGGATATCGATGCTGGCGCGGCGGGTGCCGTCGGGACTGCTCGACAGGTCGAGGGAGACATCCTTCCACCGCGAACCCGTGCGCCCTCGCGCCACCAGCCTGGTCAATCCGCCGCCGAGCCGCTCCAGCCTGACCTCGACATCCTCCAGCCCAGCCTTCTGGCGTCCCGAGGGATCGATCAGCGTCACCCGCGCCCCGCCCATGCCTGCCTGTTCGAGCGAGCCGAGCAGACCGTCACCCTCGGCGAGGGCGCCGATCGCGTTCATCACGCCGGTGAAGGCGTTCCAATCGGCTGGATCGCCGACGACCGGGGCATTCGGCAATGGCA
>JAEXUU010000691.1 GCA_023452965.1 Pseudomonadota bacterium
ATGACCGATATTTCGCATCCCGCCCCCGATTTTTCTCCGCAAGAGGCTGAAGTGCTGGCCCAGCTTCATTTCGGCGTGACGGCGAGTGCCTCGCCGCTCGACAGCGAGCGTGATCGCAATTTCCGGCTGAAGACGGGCAATGGATCGGGGGACTGGATTCTGAAGGTCGTGAATGCCAGCGAACCGCGCGTTGAAAGCGAATTCCAGACCGCGCTGCTGCAGCATCTGGCCAAGGCTGATCCGGCGCTTGCCGTACCGCGCCTGAAGGCGAGCCTGTCGGGTGAGGTGCTGGCCTCTATCGAAAAGGAAAAGGGCAAGCCCCATGCGCTGCGGGTGGCAAGCTGGCTGCCGGGCACGCCGCTGGCCGAGGTCAGGCGCACCAAGGCGCTGATGCACAATCTGGGCGGTGCGCTGGGGCAGCTGGACCGCGCCTTGCAGGGCTTCATTCATCCGGGCGCCTTGCGTGATTTTGACTGGGATGTGCGCCACGCCGGACGGGCGCGTGACCGTCTGCATTTCATCGACAAGCCGGAAGATCGCGCCGTCGTCGAGCGCTTCCTTGTCCGTTTCGAGCGCGATATCGCGCCGAAGCTGCCGCTCCAGCGTGCGCAGGTGATCCACAGCGATGCCAATGACTGGAATGTGCTGGTTGATCCGCAGGATAATGAACGTATTGCCGGGCTGATCGATTTCGGCGATGCGGTTCACACCGTTCTGGTTGCCGAAGTGGCGATTGCCGCTGCCTATTCCATTCTGGATATGGACGACCCGATTGGTGCAGCTGCGGCCCTCGCTGCCGGGTTCCATGCGAAATATCCGCTTTTGCCGCAGGAAATCGATCTCATATTCGATCTGATTGCGATGCGCCTCGTCACCAGCGTCACGCTGTCGGCTTCGCGCCGCGAGAAGACCGGCGACAATCCTTATCTTGCGATCAGCGAAGCACCTGCATGGCGGCTTCTGCACAAGCTTGATGCCATGAACGCGCGCTTCGCCACCGCCATCCTGCGCAAGGCATGCGGTTTCGATGCTGTCGACGGTGCTGGTGCAGTGCGTGACTGGATCAGCGCCAACCGAAAGAACCTCGCCCCCATCGTCCGCCCGCATCCGGCGACCATGACCAAGGCGCTGGTGCCCTATGGCGACCCGGCCCATGTGATGACGGTCGATTCTGCCGGGCAGCGCCCGAAAGAAGCCACCGCCTGGTGGGACGATTTCTGCGCTCGCAACCATGTGCAGCTCGGCATCGGTCCATGGGGCGAAAAGCGTACTGTCTATACCGATGAGGCGTTTCGTTCACGCTTTGTCGAAGGCGAGCGGCGTGTCCACCATCTGGGCCTTGACCTGTTCATGCCTGCAGGCACGCCCGTCTACACGCCGCTTGCAGCTATTGTGAAAAGCGTCGAGATCGAGACCGCGCCACTTGGCTACGGCGGCCTGATTGCGCTGGAACATCAGTCGGAAGGCTGCCCGCCTTTCATCACGCTCTGGGGCCATATGGCGCATGAGGCTGTGTCCCGCCTGAAGCCGGGGCAGAAACTGGCCGCCGGTGATCTCGTCGGCCAGATGGGCGACATGCACGAGAATGGAGGTTGGACACCGCATCTCCATTTCCAGATTTCGACGGATACCGGCCTCACGGCAGCGGAAATTCTGGGCGTCGGCGAACATGCCTATCTTGATGTTTGGGCCGATATCTTCCCGGATGCCGCAGCTCTTGCCGATATTCCGGCGGAAGCCTTTCACCAGACCGGTCGCACGCGCGCCGAGATCGTCAGCGCCCGCAAGGATATTCTGCTGCCGAACCTCTCCATCTCCTACTCCGAGCCGATCAAGTTCGTGCGTGGTGAAGGCGCATGGCTGATCGACAATCGGGGCCGCGCCTATCTCGATTGCTTCAACAATGTCTGCCATCTCGGCCACGCTCATCCGCAGGTGGTGGAGGCGATTGCCAGACAGGCCGCGATCCTCAACACCAATACGCGCTATCTGCACGACAACATCGTTTCCTATGCGGAGCGCCTGACGGCGACTTTGCCCGAAGGTTTGACGGTGGCCTCGTTTGCCTGCTCGGGCAGTGAGGCGAACAGTCTGGCGCTGCGTATGGCACGCGCGCATTCGGGCCAGCGCGATGCGCTGGTGCTCGACTGGGCCTATCACGGCACGACCCAGGAGCTGATCGATCTCAGCCCTTACAAGTACAAGCGCAAGGGCGGCAAAGGACGTCCGGGTCACGTGTTTGAGGCCGTCATCCCTGACAGCTACCGCGCGCCGGAAAACTGGCCGCTGGCAGAACATGGCAAGCGCTTTGCTGAAAGTATTGCCGAGCAGATTGAGGCCATCAAAAGCCTTGGACGCGGCCCGGCTTATTTCATTGCCGAGTCGATCCCGAGCGTCGCCGGTCAGGTTTTCCTGCCGGAAGGCTATCTGCAGGAAGTCTACGCGATGGTGCGGGCGGCTGGTGGTGTCTGCATCGCGGATGAGGTGCAGGTTGGCTTCGGCCGTGTCGGCAGCCACTGGTGGGCGTTTGAAATGCAGGATGT
>JAEXUU010000732.1 GCA_023452965.1 Pseudomonadota bacterium
TTGACCGAGAGCTGGAAGGCGCCGTCCGAAGTGGCCGGCGGCTGGTTGATCGCGCCCGCCGCGACCTGGATGTTGGCGGCGCGGATCGCTGCGACGACATCGCCGGCGGTCAGGTTGCGCGAGGCGACCTTGGCCGGGTCGAGCCAGACGCGCATCGAATAGTCGCGCGCGCCGAAGACCTGGACGTCGCCGACGCCCTCGACGCGGGTCAGCACGTCCTTGACGTTCAACGTCGTGTAGTTCGAGACATATTGCTGGTCGCGCGAGCCGTCAGGCGACAGCATGTGGATGACCATCAGGAAGTCCGGCGAGGCCTTGCGGACCTGCAGGCCGAGCGTGCGCACCTCCTGCGGCAGGCGCGGCTCGGCCGCCGAGACGCGGTTCTGCACCAGCACCTGGGCCTGGTCGACATCGGTGCCGCCCTTGAAGACGACGTTGATCGTCACGCGCCCGTCGCCGGTCGACTGCGACGAGATGTAGAGCATGTCGTCGACGCCGTTGACCTCCTGCTCGATCGGCGCCGCGACCGTGGCGGCGACGACCTCGGCCGAGGCGCCCGGATAGGTCGCGGTGATCGTCACGGTCGGCGGCGCGATCTCGGGATATTCCGCGATAGGCAGCGTGCGCAGGGTGATGGCGCCGGCGATCGTCAGCAGCACCGAGAGCACGGTGGCGAAGATGGGCCGGTCGATGAAGAAATGGGCGAAGCGGAACATTGTCGGGTCCTGGCCGGAAGGGCAGGGCGGACGGGCGGGCCGTCAGCGCTGGTCGCGGGGCGCGCCTACTTGGCGGCCGCCGCCTTGATCTCGGATGGCTGCGGGGTCACCGTCACGCCGGGCCGGACCATGGGATTGGCGAGGCCGTTGACGATCACCTTGTCGCTGGCGGTCAGGCCCTTGGTGATCACGCGCAGCCCGTCCGTGATCTGGCCGAGGGTGACGGGCTTGGGCACGACCTTGTTGTCGGCGCCGACCGTCAGCACGATCTTGTTGGCCTGGTCCGAGACGATCACCGAATCCGGCACCAGCAGGCCATCGACCTCGCCGGCATCGAGACGCAGCCGCCCGAAGGCGCCAGGCGTCAGGAAACGGTCGGGATTGGCGAAGACGGCGCGGCCGCGGATCGTGCCTGAGCGCGCATTCAGCGTGTTGTCGACGAAGTCGATCTTGCCGATGCGCGTCCAGGCGGTCTCGTCGGAGAGACGCACGCGCGCCTCGGGAGTGACGCCGCGCAGGCTCGCGAGGCGGGCGTAGCGCAGGTAGTCCGATTCCGAGACGTCGAAGACGAACTTGATCGGGTCGAGCGCGACGATGGTCGTCAGCAGGGTTGCGCCCGACTGGCCACCCGCGATCAGGTTGCCTGGGTCGACACGGCGGTTCGAAAGTCGGCCGGCGAGCGGTGCGCGCACCTGCGTCCATTCGAGGTTGAGCTCGGCCGTCTTCAGATTGGCCTCGGCCGCCTGGTGCGAGGCGATCGCGCCGTTGAGGTTGGCGCGGCGCTGGTCGATGTCGCGGGCGGTGATCGTCCGGTTCTGCGTCAGCGCCTCGGCGCGTTCGACCTCGTTCTGGTTGAGGTCGACCTGGGCCTTGGTGCGGGCGACCTCGGCGCGCGCGGCGTCGACCGCGAGCGTGTAGGGGCGCTGGTCGATGGTGAAGAGCAGGTCGCCCGCCTTCACCATGTCACCGTCCCTGAAATGGACCTTGTCGACGAAGCCCGAGACGCGGGCTCGCACCTCGACCTGCTCGTCGGCCTCGAAGCGGCCGGTGAACTCGTCCCAGTTGGTGACGCGCTTGGCGAGCGGCGTCGCGACGGTGACCGGGGGCGCCGGCGGCGCGCCCTGGGCCATGGCTTCGAGCGAAAAGGCCGGAAGCAGGGCCGCCAATGCGAGGAGCGCCCGGCTGGAGCGACGGCGGATCATATGAAACTCCGAAAATGCGTGTCCGGCGCAACCTTGCGCGGTTTCCGGCCAATCCGGCTAAAAGGCCTTGCCGCTGACGATTGTCAAGTTCCATCACTCGACAGTGCAGCGGTCTTGTGCGTTGCGGAAGGGATTGTGGCCCTACCGCAACGTGACGGCAACAGATGCTTGCTGGCGGCTGCCCAACGCTCTACCTGAGGTGGTCGTCAATTTCTGGCAGGGCCGGCCCGCCCGCCGTTTCCGGAATATCGCCATGAACGCCCATTCACGTCCCGCCGATCCGAAGAAGCTCATCAAGGGCGCAACCGGTGACTGGGAGGTCGTGATCGGCCTGGAGATCCACGCCCAGGTCACGTCCAACGCCAAGCTCTTCTCCGGCGCCTCGACCGAATTCGGCGGCGAGCCCAACGCCCATGTCAGCCTCGTCGACGCCGCCATGCCTGGCATGCTGCCGGTGATCAACGAGGAATGCGTGCGTCAGGCGGTGCGTACCGGCCTCGGGCTCAACGCGGCTATCAACCATCGCTCGGTGTTCGACCGGAAGAACTACTTCTATCCCGACCTGCCGCAGGGCTACCAGATCAGCCAGTACAAGCACCCGATCGTCGGCGAGGGCGAGATCGCGGTGGACCTGTCACCGACCGAGCAGATCAGCGTCGGCATCGAGCGCCTGCATCTCGAGCAGGACGCCGGCAAGTCGATGCACGATCAGCACCCGACCATGAGCTTCGTCGACCTCAACCGCTCGGGCGTCGCGTTGATGGAAATCGTCTCCAAGCCGGACCTGCGCTCCGCCGACGAGGCCAAGGCCTACGTCTCGAAGCTGCGCACCATCCTGCGTTACATCGGCTCCTGCGACGGCGACATGGAGAAGGGCAATCTGCGCGCCGATGTGAACGTTTCCGTCCGCAAGCCGGGCGAGCCTTTCGGCACGCGCTGCGAGATCAAGAACGTCAACTCGATCCGCTTCATCGGGCAGGCGGTCGAGGTCGAGGCCCGCCGCCAGATCGGCATCCTCGAGGATGGCGGCAAGATCGAACAGGAAACGCGCCTCTACGATCCTGGCAAGGGCGAGACGCGGTCGATGCGCTCGAAGGAAGAGGCGCACGACTATCGCTACTTCCCCGATCCCGACCTGCTGCCGCTCGAATTCGACGACGCCTTCGTCTACGATCTGAAGCAGCACCTGCCGGAGCTGCCGGACGCCAAGAAGGCCCGCTTCATCGCCGAATACGGGCTCTCGCCCTATGACGCCTCGGTGCTCGTCGCCGAGCGCGACCAGGCCGACTATTTCGAGGCGGTGGCGAAGGGCCGCGACGGCAAGGCCGCCGCCAACTGGGTGATCAACGAGCTGTTCGGCCGCCTCAACAAGGAAGGCAAGGACGTCTCGACCTCGCCGGTCTCGGCCGCGCAGCTCGGCGGCCTCGTCGATCTGATCGGCGAGGGGATCATCTCCGGCAAGATCGCGAAGGACCTGTTCGAGATCGTCTGGACCGAGGGCGGTGACCCCCGCGAGATCGTCGAGGCCCGCGGCATGAAGCAGGTCACCGACACCGGCGCGATCGAGAAGGCGGTCGACGAGATCATCGCCGCCAACCCGGACAAGGTCGAGCAGGTCAAGCTGAAGCCGACCATGCTCGGCTGGTTCGTCGGCCAGGCGATGAAGGCCTCGGGCGGCAAGGCCAACCCGCAGGCCCTGAACGAGATCCTGAAAGCCAAATTGGGAATCTAAAGCCTGAGACACGCCGTCATCCCGGACAAGCGGCACAGCCGCGAAGATCCGGGATCCATCGAGGGGCTGGATGCTCTACGATGGATCCCGGCGCTCCGCTTCGCTGCGGCCGGGATGACGTGGCTGGGGCGTCGCCGACCCTCGTTTCGCAGGCGCGCGCCGTGACCCAGACCGGTCTCATCATTCGCGACGCGATTTCGGCCGACCTGCCGGCCGTGCGCTCGCTTTTGGTCGAGACCTGGCACGCGACCTATGACGGCATCTATGGCTGGCGCCGCGTCGCCGAGATCACCAATGCCTGGCATTCGCTCGATGCTCTTTCCGCCCAGCTCGGGCGCGAGAGCGGCGTCTTCCTGATCGCCATGCTCGGCCGGGAAGTCGTCGGTACGGCCTCCGCCCGCAGCGAGCCCGATCATGCGGCGCTGCTGACCCGGCTCTATGTCCTGCCGGCGAGGCAGGGCGAGGGGATCGGCCGGACTCTGCTCCAGGTCGCGCTCGCCTGCTTCCCCGACGCGCCGGTGGCGCGGCTCGAGGTCGAGAGCCAGAACGAGCTCGCCATCGCCTTCTACGAGCGCATGGGCTTTTTCCTGCAGCGCCAGGCCCGTTTCGACGGCCGCGAGGACACGCCCAACACCCTGATCATGGCCAAGCGGCTGTTCGTGAGCTGACCGTGCCCGCGCCCGCCCGTCCTCCGGAGACAACGATGAACGACGTGTCCAATCGAGATGGAATCGCGATGCGCGAGGCGACCCGTGCCGATGCAGCGCGCATCGCCGCCCTGATCCTGATGGGCGCGGCCAAGCAGACGCGAACGGCAGCCGAGATCGAGGACGAGGCGGCTCATCCGGCCTATCTCACCGCATTCGACGAGGTCTCGGCGAGCCCGCACAACACGCTCTTCGTCGCCGAGCTCGACGGCGCTGTGGTCGGCACCTTGCAGGTGACCCTGATCCCGGGCCTGGTCAATCGCGGCCGCAAGCGCGCCAAGCTCGAGAGCGTCCATGTCGACCCGGCTCAACGCAGCCGCGGCATCGGCGCCGTCATGGTCGCTTTCGCGGTCGATTTCGCCCGGCGCAACGGGGCCGGCCTGGTCGAGCTGACCTCGAACAAGTCCCGCGAGGCGGCACACCGCTTCTACCGGCGGCTCGGCTTCGAACAGAGTCATGAGGGCTTCAAGCTGGAGCTCTGAGCCGGCGGCCTTGCCCTCTCACGGCATGGCGCGCCCGCCCTGGACGCGCGGCGAATCGGCTTACGCAGCCGCAGGCGGCTTCCTAGATTGATCGGCCAACCTCAACGCAGACGAGGAAGCATCGCATGTCGCAAGTGCAGGCCAAGCCGATCGACCTCTATTACTGGCCGACGCCGAACGGCTGGAAGATCACCATCATGCTCGAGGAACTCGGGCTGCCCTACAATGTCATCCCGGTGAACATCGGCAAGGGCGACCAGTTCAAGCCGGAATTCCTCGCCTTCTCGCCGAACAACCGCATGCCGGCGATCATCGATCCGGAGGGGCCGGACGGCGAGCCGATCTCCGTCTTCGAGTCCGGCGCGATCCTGCAATATCTTGGCCGCAAGACCGGCAAGTTCTATCCGACCGACGAGCGCGCCCGCGTCGCGGTCGACGAATGGCTGTTCTGGCAGATGGGTGGCTTCGGCCCGATGCTCGGCCAGACCCATCATTTCCGCATCTACGCGCCGGAGAAGGTGCCATACGCGGTCGACCGCTACACCAATGAGGCGAACCGGCTCTATGGCGTGCTGAACCGGCGCCTCGAAGGCCGGGACTATATCTGCGACGCCTATTCGATCGCCGACATGGCCTGCATCGGTTGGGCCCGCGGCTGGGAGCGCCAGGGCCAGGACATTGGGCAGTTCCCCAGTGTCGCCCGCTGGATCGAGACGATGCTGGCGCGCCCGGCCGTCCAGCGTGGCCTCGCGGTGGCGCAGGAGCTGCGCAACCCGGCCGGCATCTCGACGCCGGAGGAGAAGGCGATCCTGTTCGGCCAGAAGGCGCGCTGACGCCGCTTGAACCCACGGCCGTCATGCTCGCCACGAGGG
>JAEXUU010000789.1 GCA_023452965.1 Pseudomonadota bacterium
GTGCCGTTGAGCAGCGAGACCGATTGCGGGAGATAGCCGACCATCGCGCCGAAGGAGCCGCGCTCCCAGAGATAGGCGTTGTGGCCGTCGAGATAGACGCCGCCGGCATTGGGCTTGAGCACGCCGACGAGCAGCCGCGCCAGCGTCGATTTGCCGGCTCCCGATGGGCCGACGACGCCGAGCACCTCGCCGGGCTCGAGGCTGAAGGAGACGCCCTTGATGATCGTCTGCTCAGACCCCTGCGGGGCATAAATCACCCGGTCGACAACCAGGTCGCCCTGCGTCGCCGGCGTCGGCACGGTCTGGCGCTGCGAGGCGCGCGACTGCAGGAGCTCGCGCACCCGCTTCCAGGCCTGAGCGGCGGTGACCCATTGCCGCCAGTCGGTGATCATCGAATCGAACGGCGCGAGCAGGCGTCCGAGCAGGATGCTCGCCGCCATCAGCGTGCCGATCGAGACCTCGTTGCGGATGATCAGCACGGCGCCGGTGGCGTAGATCGCGAGCTGCATCGTCATCCGGCTGGAGCGGGTCAGCGCGGCGATGAACTTGCCGCGGGCCATGCCGAGGTCGAGATGCTCCAGCATCGCGATCTGCCCGGTGCGCCAGCGCGCCGCCAGGGCCGGCAGCATGCCCATGGCCTCGATCGTCTCGGCATGGCGCAGGCTGGCGCCGACCTCGTTGATCGAGGTGAGGCCCTCCTCATTGGCCTCCTTCAGGACGCGCCGCGTCAGCACGTCGGCGAGCACGCCGAGGATCAGCAGGATCAGGAGCGAGACGACGCCGACCAGCCCGTAGACCGGATGGAAGGCGAACAATACGGCAAGGAAGATCGGCGACCAGGCCGCTTCGAGCGGCGTTGCGATCGCCGAGCTCGCGATGAAGGTGCGGATGTCGTTGAGATCGCGGATCGCCTGCGTCGCCTGGCCCGAGCCGCTCTCCAGCGCGGCCGACACCGCCGCCTGAAGTGCCGGCAAATTGAGCCGACGTGCAAAAATGCTCGCCATCGTCTGGAAGGTCAGCGAGCGGATGAACTCGATTGCGCCATAGAGCACAAGCGCGCCGACGGCGATCACCAGCAGCATGGTCAGCGTGTCGTAGCTGCGGCTGACGATGACGCGGTCCTGCACCTGCAGCATGAACAGCGGCACGGTCAGCAGCAGGACGTTGACGCACAGGCTGAGGAAGCCGGCATAGGCCAGGCCGCCGGCGAACGAGCGCTGCAGGTCCCGGATCAGGGCATCGGTTTTCGCTGTCGGAATCTTCATGCATCTCTCCGGCGCGGAAGCGGCGGCTGCGCGCCTGTGAACGAAGCAGTAGGTGATTGGATGATGATCAGCGTGCCACGAAAGACGTGTCCATAGTATGACAGAATACGTCTTTGGAAATGCTAGAAAATATCTCAGAGTATGGCGAAAAAGTGTGCTATTTCAAATTTTGAAACAGTTTATGACTATAGAGCAACTGTTAAAATCTTAATCCGCTGCTATTTGAGGTGGCATGTGCTTTGCGTCTAGGCTATTCGACGTGCGGAGTGGTTCGCAGGGGTAGGCTGCCCATCTCGAGATCAGGCGGAGTAGGGAATGCATTTCAAACCGCATGTCGGCGATAGATTCCTCGGCCAGACCTTCAATGGAGAGCATGGAGAGGGGGTCGAAAGAAGCGATCCTGATTCGGCTCCGGGGCGCGCGCTGGTCTCGCAACTCGAGCTCGCCCGCATGATCGAGCGGGCCAGCCGGCGCTTCCTCGATTATCTCCGACTCGAGCTGGGAAGGCTCGGCGTCGACGACATCTCGCCTTCGCAGGTCATGGTGCTGTTCACCATCGGCAGCGGCGAAGTCGCCGTGCGCGACCTGCTCGACCGCGGCCACTATGTCGGCTCGAACGCCTCCTACAATCTCAAGCAGCTGGTCGAGAGCGGCTATCTCGATCGCGGGGCCTCGCCGCGCGATCGGCGGCTTGCCCGGATTTCGCTCTCGCCGAAAGGGCAGCTGCTGGTCGAGCGGCTGCGCATGCTCGATGAGAGCAGCCAGTTCGGCCAGGGGCTCGACAGCGATCTCGTCGCCGATCTCCAGACCACCCACGATACGCTGCGCCGGCTCGAACAGAGCTGGGGTGACGCGCTGCGCTATGGAGGGATCCTGCTCGCCTCATGCACGTCCTATTCGTTCATCGTTCAGGATCTGGTCAATTCGCTCACCTGATCGCGCGCCTCGCCGCCGAAGGCGCCGAGGTCACGCTGGTCACGGAGAGGCCCGAGCCTGCTCAACCGGGCGTCCATCAGATCGCCTATGCCGTCGGGGAAACCACGCCGGCGCATCCCGCCCTGGCGGCGCCCGAGTATCATGTGCGCACCGGCGAGGCGGTGGCGGCCGAGCTCTCGCGCCTGCCTCGCCATGACCGGCCGGACGTCATCGTCGGCCATACCGGCTGGGGCGGCCTGCTCTTCGCCAAGGATGTGCTGCCGGCGGTGCCGCTGCTCGGCTATTGCGAGTATTTCTACAACGCCAACGGCTCCGATCTCGATTTCGGGTCCGCTGCCGAGGTCACGGAGGCGGAGCGCCGGCGCATCAGGATGCGCAACGCCGCCCAGTTGCTGACGCTGGAGGCGCTCGATTTCGCCTATGCGCCGACGCGCTGGCAGCGCCAGCAATATCCGGCCTCGGTCCGCGAGCGCATCGCGCTCTGCCATGACGGCATCGACATCGCGGCCTGCCGGCCCGATCCGGAGGCGGCCTTCGCCTTGCCCGACGGCCGGGTGCTCCGGGCAGGCGACCCCGTCGTCACCTTCGCCACCCGCGATCTCGATCCCTATCGCGGCTATCCGCAGTTCATGCGCGCCGCGGCCCGTATCGCGCGCCAGCGGCCCGATGCGGTCTTCGTCGCCGTCGGGGGCGACGGGCCGGGCTATGGCCGCCCGCGGCCCGATGGCAGGCTCTGGCGCGAGGTCATGCTGGCGGAGACCGGGCTGGCGGAGCGCGTGATCCATATACCCTGGCTCGCCCATGCCGAGCTGGTCCGGCTCTTCCAGGTCTCGGCGGTCCATGTCTATCTGAGCGTGCCCTTCGTCATGTCCTGGTCGCTGCTCGAAGCGATGGCCTGCGGCTGCCTGATCGTCGGCTCGGCGACGCCGCCGGTTCGCGAGGTGGTCCGGGACGGCGTCAACGGCCTGCTCGCGCCCTTCTTCGACGAGGCGGCGCTGGCAGACCGCGTCCTCACCGGGCTCTCCGGCGCAACCGGCCTGGCGGCGCTGCGGCACGAGGCGCGGCGCACCGTGGTCAGGGGCTATGAGCGCGAGGCCTGCGTCGATCGGCAGCTCGGTTTCGTCATGCAACTCGCCGCGGAAGCGGAGTTCGCGGCAGCCTGACGGCAGACTGCCGTACTGCGTGACAGCATGCGGCCGGCCTCAGCCCTCAGCTGTCGGCGCGGAACTCCCAGCTGCCTTGGGTTTCGACCGTGCTGCGCACCGAATTGGCGAGGAAGCAGTTTTCATGCGCCTCGTGATGCAGCGCCTCGACCATGGCCTCGTCTGGCGCCAACGGCCCGCTGAACGCGATATGCGGCTGCAGGATCACACGAGCGATCCACTCCTTGCCCTCCGCATTCTTCGCCATCACGCCTTCGGCGGCGTCGCGATAGCTGTCGATCCGCAGGCCGGCCCGCGCGGCGAGGTCGAGGAACCAGAGCATGTGGCAGCTCGACAGCGCCGCGACATAGGCCTCTTCGGGGTCGACATTGGCCGGGTTCGAGAAGGGCTCGCGCACCACATGTGGCGAGCTCGAGGCCGCGACCTCCGCCCCGCCGTCGAAGCGCCAGCGATGCGCCCGGCTGTAACGCCGGTCGAGGAAATCCTGATCGCCGCGCTGCCATTCGATCGTCGCGCCGTGATTCGCCATCATCTGTCTCCGAGGTCGGCGCAGGCCGTCAGCACGACCACGCGCGTTGCGTCGAGATGTGCCGCCAGTGTCGCCAACGCCGCCGGGACATCGCCGGCTGCCGCGGCAGCGATCAGTTGCCGGTGCTCCTCGGCCCAGCCCTGCTTGCGGGCTTCCGGGCCGAGCTGCTGCACGCTGAAACGGTCGATCGGCGCGCGCAGCTGCCGATAGAGCGCAAGGCTGCGCGGGCGTTCGGCCAGCCGGTAGAGCGCTTCATGGAAGGCGATGTCGCCGCCGATCCAGCCGAGCCGGTCCTGCGCGTCTTCGAGCTGGTCCTGCAGTCTCGCCAGTTCGCGGCAGGACCGCTCGCCGTGCCGGGGCAGGGCGCGCGCGATGAGATCGCTTTCGACCAGAAGGCGCAGGTCGAAGATCTCGTCGATCTCGGCGGGCGTCGGCCAGCTCACGCGGGCGCCGCGATAATGCTCGATCCGAAGCAGGCCCTCGCTCTGCAACTGTGCCAGCGCCTCGCGAACCGGGATCCGGCTGACGCCGAACTCGGAAGCGAGTTGCTCCTGCCGGAGCAGCTCGCCGGCTTGCCAGCGTCCCTGGTCGATCTCCTGACGCAGACGCGCGGCGAGGGCGGCAGCGGTGGTCGTGGCGGCTAGGGGAGGAGTGTTCATCGAATAATTGTATCCAATTATTCGATCGATGCAATCCTGCCTCTCCAAGTGCACAGCGATGCAGCCCGTCGTCGAGCGCCGCAGCGGCGCCTTGCCCGTCGGTTCGGCTCAGGCGGCCGCGGGTTCGCAGCCGATCATCCAGAGCGCCCCGTGGCGGTCACCCAGCATGCCGAAGCGCGGCGCCCAGAAGGTCTCTGCCATCGGCATCGTCACCGTTCCGCCTTCGGCCAGGGCGGCGAAGATGCGCTCGGCCTCGGCCGGCTCCTTCACGGTGACGCTGACATAGACGCTCCGCATCGGCCCGCTGCTTTGATCGGGCGGCGCGTCGGAGGCCATGAGCATCTGGCCATCGGCGAGTTCGAGGCAGGCATGCATGATCTTGGAGCGCCATTCCGGCGCGACGTCGACCGGCGAGCCTTCATAGGGCAGCATCGCCTCGATCCGGCCGCCGAGGATCCGCTGGTAGTCGGTGAAGGCGGCTTCGCACTGGCCGTCGAAGAGAAGATAGCTCGCAAGTTTCATCGTCATCCTCCCGGTGTATCTCTGGCCGGCGCGCATCACCGGCATGGCTGCGAAGCGCGGAGCGTGGCAGGATCGCAAGACAGGCCTCGTCAGCAGGCCGGCCGCCCGTCGCTGCGACGGGCACCTGAACCGGAGACTTTCCCGCGACATGACATTCGAGATCGCCGCCACCCCCGAAGCCGCCGTCGACCGGCTCGAGGCGCTCTACAGCCAGGCGAAGCAGGCTCTGTGCGACGACCTGCAACGCTTCTTCACCACGCAGGAGCCGCCAACGCCGGAAGAGCGCGGGCTCTATCGCTATCCGATGCTGCGCGTCACCTACGAGCCGTCGAAGCTGCCGGCGGCGACGCGGCGCGGCTATGCCAAATTCGCCATGCCCGGCGTCTACTCGACGACGGTGACGCATCCGGCCGAGTTCCGCGCCTATCTGCTCGATCAGCTCCGGCCGCTGGTCGAGGAATACGGCGCCACCATCGAGACCGGCGTCAGCGCACAGGAGATCCCGTACCCTTACGCCCTCGACGGCGGCGATGAGCTCGGCCGCGGCAAGGTCTCTCCGGCCGAACTGGCGCGGCACTTCCCGACACCGCTGCTTTCGTTGGTCGGCGACGAGGTCGCCGACGGCTCGTTCGACATCATCGAGGGTGAGCCGCGCCCGCTTTCGCTCTTCGATGCGGTCAGGGTCGACTATTCACTGCGCCGCCTGGTCCACTACACCGGTACCGACTGGCGCGCGGTCCAGCCCTGGGTGCTGCTGACCAATTACCACCGCTATGTCGACCAGTGCGTCCGGCTGGCCCTGGCCGAGATCGAGGCCGGCACGGCGCTGGCCTTGGTTGCGCCGGGCGGCGTCCGCATCGAGCGTGAGGGCATCGACGTCAGCGCCGCCGAGCGGGTGATGTCCGCGCCCTGGCACCGTTTCCAGATGCCGGCCTATCACCTGATCCGGGCGAAGGGGGAAGGGGTGACGCTGGTCAATATCGGCGTCGGTCCTTCCAACGCCAAGAACATCACCGACCATCTCGCGGTGCTCAGGCCGAATTGCTGGCTGATGGTCGGCCATTGTGGCGGCCTGCGTCAGACCCAGATCATTGGCGACTACGTCCTCGCTCACGCCTATCTGCGCCAGGACGGCATTCTCGACGAGCTGGTCCCGCCGGACATCCCGATCCCGGCATTGGCAGAGGTCCAGGTCGCTCTGCAGGAGGCCGCCGCCGCCGTCACCGGCGAGAAGGGCGATCGGCTGAAGCAGCGCCTGCGCACCGGCACCGTGGTGACGCAGGACGACCGGAACTGGGAGCTGCGCTGGACCAAGGAGCGCAAGCGCATCAACCTGTCGCGCGCCATCGGCGTCGACATGGAATCGGGCACGATCGCCGCCCAGGGTTACCGTTTGCGCGTGCCCTACGGCACCTTGCTCTGCGTCTCCGACAAGCCGCTCCATGGCGAGATCAAGCTGCCCGGCGCCGCCAACGCCTTCTATGAGCGGGCGGTGAGCGAGCATCTGAAGATCGGCCTCGCCGCGCTGGAACGGCTGAAAGAGGCCGGCTCCTCGATCCATTCGCGCAAGCTCAGGAGCTTCGACGAGCCGCCCTTCCGCTGAGAGTGGCGGCCTGCTGGCTGATCGTGTCGGCGCGGGGCGCAGGGCTGCCCCGCATCGCCATCGCTGGGCATTTCCGGCGAGGCGGGCCATAGGCCCCAGAGCATGCTGCGGAGATGTGGCAACGATTGTCGTGTCGGACATGCTCCAAATCAATGCAATCGATCGCATTATCTGCGCGATCTGGCAGCCTCGCCGCTTGCAGGAAGGATTGCAGGGGAATTGGAGTCCGGAGTGACGATGGCCCTGATCGGGCCGGCCGTTCTATGCG
>JAEXUU010000029.1 GCA_023452965.1 Pseudomonadota bacterium
CTGCTCTCCGGCCGGCGCGCTTCGGTGCAGCTCAATGTCGACGCCACCGCGATGACGCAGGCCGGCAACGGCGCGGTCTATATCCAGTCGATCATCGCGCAGGAGGTGACGAACTTCCTGGCCGGCCGCGAGACGGTGACCAGCGCCCCGGTCAATGTGGTGATCCGCGCCAAGTTCAATCCGAACCTGGATTCCGCCTGGTTCACCTCGGTGATGCAGGTGATCAACAGCATCACCTTGCTGACGGTGATCCTGACCGGCGCCGCCCTGATCCGCGAGCGCGAGCAGGGCACGGTCGAGCATCTCCTGGTGATGCCGGTGGTGCCGACCGAGATCATGCTGGCGAAGATCATCGCCAACGGCATCGTCATCCTGGTCGCGGCCGGGCTGTCGCTGGCGCTCGTCGTGCAATGGTGGCTGCAGGTGCCGATCGCCGGCTCGCTGACGCTCTTCCTGGCCGGAGCCGGGCTCTATGTCTTCGCCGTCGCGGCGCTCGGCATCATGCTCGGCACGCTCGCCACCACGATGGGGCAGTTCGGGCTGCTCGCCATTCCGATCCTGGTGCTGATGCAGCTGCTCTCGGGTTCGAGCACGCCGATGGAGAGCATGCCGCTCTGGCTGCAATACACCATGCAGGTAATCAGCCCGACGCCGCATTTCGTGGCCTTTGCGCAGGCGGTGCTCTATCGCGGCGCCGGGCTTTCGGTGGTCTGGCTGCAGCTCGTCGCGCTGATCGTCATCGGTGGCGTCTACTTCACCTACGCGCTCAGCCGTTTCCGCCGCGTGATCTTCGGAGACTGATCCCATGACGCCGATCGGTGAACTCGTCCGTGGCAAGAAGGGTCTGATCGTCGGCATCGCCAATGAAGGCAGCATCGCCTTCGGCTGCGGAAGGGTGCTGCACCGGCTCGGTGCCGAACTCGCCGTGACCTATCTCAACGCCAAGGCCGAGAAATGGGTGCGACCGCTCGCCGAGGAACTCGCCAGCCCGATCATCATGCCGCTCGATGTCGAGGTTCCCGGCGAGCTCGACGCGGTGTTCGCGGCGATCGCACGGCAATGGGGCAAGCTCGACTTCGTCATCCACTCGATTGCCTTCGCCCCGCGCGACGACCTGCATGGCCGTGTCGTCGATGTCTCGCGCGAGGGCTTCGAGCAGGCGATGCGGGTGTCCTGCTACTCGCTGATCGAGATGACGCGCGCCGCCGAGCCGCTGATGGCGGCGGGCGGCACGATCCTGACGATGAGCTATTACGGCGCCGAGAAGGTGCTCGATAACTACAACATCATGGGGCCGGTGAAGGCCGCGCTCGAGAGCACGACGCGCTATCTCGCCCATGAGCTCGGCCAGAAGGGCATCCGCCTGCACGCGCTCTCGCCCGGCCCGCTGAAGACGCGCGCCGCCGGTGGCATCGCCGGTTTCGACGAATTGCTGTCTAAGGCCGCCGCCCGGGCGCCGCAGGGGCGCGTCGTCACCATCGACGAGGTCGGGCAGGTCGCCGCCTTCCTGATCAGCGACGCGGCCACGGGCATGACCGGCAACACGATCTATGTCGATGCCGGCTACCACATCATGGGGTAGGCCATCGGATCGAAAAGCGGGATCCGCTTTTCGGTTGAAGCCGATGTTTCCGCAGCGTGGCGGGGGGCGTTTCAGCCGAGCCGGTAAGGCAGGATGCCGCGCTCCCAGGGGTCGACGATCACGGCACGATCGAGCGGCGGCATGGCGCGCTGCGGGCAGTCCGGCCGCTCGCAGAGCCGGCAGTTGATCCCGATCTCGGCGATCTTGCCGCTGCTGCGGATGGCATCGGCGTAGATCAGCTCGTCGGCATAGGCCATCTCGCAACCGATACCGATGGCATAGCGCGAGCGCACGGCGTCGAAGCGCGACTCGCCCTTGCTGATCGCCCGCGCGATCGAGAGGTATTGCCGGCCATCCGGCATTTCCGCCCGCTGCACCAGAAAGCGGTCCGGCATCTCGAAGGCCTCGTGGATGTTCCAGATCGGGCAGGCGCCGCCATAGCGGGCGAACTGGAAGCGCGTCGCGCTATGACGCTTTGTGATGTTGCCGGCGCGGTCGACTCGCAGGAAGTACATCGGGACGCCTTCCTGCCCGGAACGCTGAAGCGTCGAGAGGCGATGGCAGACCTGTTCCAGGCTGGCGCCAAAGCGGATCGCGAGGCGCTCGACATCGTGCCGCATCCGGCGGGCCTCGTCGCGAAAGGCGCCATAGGGCATGGTCAGCGCGCCTGCGAAATAGTTCGAGAGCGCGGCCGAGCAGACGAGCGCGCTGTCGCGGTTGAGGAAGCCGGCCTGCTCGACGATGGCGTCCGCCGTCTCGCCATGGGTGAGGCGCGCGGCATGGCGGGCGAGGGCGAAGACCTGGCTGGAGACCGGGAGCGCCTCGTTCAGCGTGATCCTGCCGGCCTCGCGTTCCAGCCGGCTCTGGGCGGGATGGCTGTCGGGCGGGCATTCGACGACGGCAAGCCCGTGCTCGCTCGCGAGATAGGTTTCCATGCGCTGGCGGGGATCGCCGGGGATCTCGGAAATCCGCGTTGCCAGCGCCTCGGCGGCGAGGTCGAGCGCGTCGACATAGTTGCCGATGAAATGGAAATAGTCGCGGACCTCGTCGAAGGCCGAGATCGGCCGGCGCGGTTGCGAAGGCTCGGGATGCACGGCTTCGTCGAGGGCGCGATAGCGCGCCTCGAGGCTCTGGTACTGCGCGTGCAGGTCGAGCAGGGCCCGGCCGATCTGCGGCATCTGGACGGCGGCGGTGCGCAGTTCGCGCGGATTGACCTCGATCGCGGCAAAAAGCGGGTCCGCCAGCGTCTCGCGCAGATTGGCAGCGAGGCGGTCGCCGAGATCGTCGGTGAAGATCGAGAGATTGACCCTGAAGACGCGGGCGAGGTCGACCACCATCGTCCCGGACAGGCTGCGCTGGCTCGCCTCGATCTGGCTGAGATAGCTGGGCGAGATGTTGAGGCGCCGCGCCAGTTCGAGCTGGGTCCAGTCGCGTTCCTCGCGCAATCTGCGAATGGTCGCGCCGGCGAAGAGCTTGCGTCTCAACTTTTCAGTTGGCGAATTTGTTAATTTTGCCATTTCGCAATTTTGCACAAAATCCCTTGCCGTCACAAGGCGCGCGACGGATAGGGCAGGCGAGGGAGACGGCCATGCAAGACATCCTGAACGATCTCGAAACCCGCCGCGCTGGCGCGCGTCTCGGTGGCGGGGAGCGGCGGATTTCGGCGCAGCATGGGCGCGGCAAGCTGACGGCGCGCGAGCGGATCGAGCTTCTGCTCGACAAGGACTCCTTCGAGGAGTTCGACATGTTCGTGCAGCATCGCTGCGTCGATTTCG
>JAEXUU010000071.1 GCA_023452965.1 Pseudomonadota bacterium
CCCGCACGCTGGGGCGCGACCGGGCGGTGCAGGTTCACTGGCCAAATCCCTTGGCGATGGTGTCGACGGTGACCTCCAGCAGCTTCAGATAGGTCGGCACCGCCCCGCGCGCATCGGACAGCGAGTCGACATAGAGCACGCCGCCATATTTCGCCCCGGTCTCGCGCGCGACCTGCTTTGCGGCCCTGTCCGAGATCGTGCTCTCGCTGAACACCGCCGGGATCTTGTTCTTGCGGACGAGGTCGATCAGCCGGCGCACCTGCTGCGGCGTGCCCTGCTCGTCGGCATTGATCGGCCAGAGATAGGCTTCGCGCCAGCCATAGTCGCGCGTGAGGTAGCTGAAAGCGCCCTCGCTGGAGACGAGCCAGCGCTTGTCTTCCGGCACCTTGTCGAGCCTTGCGCGCAGCGGCGCGTCCATCGACTTGATCTCGGCCGAATAGGCGGCGGCATTCTTGGCATAGGTCTCGGCATTGGCCGGATCGGCCGCGGCCAGCGCCTTGCGGATGTTCTCGACATAGATCAGCGCGCTTCCCGTCGACATCCAGGCATGCGGGTTGGGCTTGCCCTCATAGGGCCCCTCCTTGATGCCCATCGGCACGATGCCCTCGGTCACCACCGCGCTCATCACGTTCTTCACATTGTCGAAGAAGCGCTCGAACCAGCGCTCGAGGTTCATGCCGTTCCAGAGCACGAGGTCGGCCGACTGCGCCTTGACCACGTCGAGCGGCGTCGGCTGGTAGTCGTGGATCTCCGCCCCCGGCTTGGTGATCGACTCGACGATCGCCGCCGTGCCGGCGACGTTCTGGGCGATGTCCTGGATCACCGTGAAGGTGGTGACGACGCGCAGCGGCTTGCCGGGCGCAGCTTGCGCCAGCGCGGCTTGCGGAATGAAGGCGAGGCCCAGCGCCAGCGGGGCGGCAGCGATCAGGCTCAGGAAACGGCGGCGCGGGGTCATGCTTTCTCCAGCGTTCGATGGCGCATGCCCGAACGCTATTGCAAACCACTTGCATCTGTCAACGCTATTGCAAACGATTTGCGATAGACTGTTTTTGCAAATGCCTCTCAGCGTTGCTACCTCTCTGCCATGAAGGGAATCGACCAGCGCGTGGAGGCTTTCGAGGGCCAGCTCCGCAAGGCCGGGCTGCGGATGACGCAGCAGCGCCGTCTCATCCTGCGCGTGCTCGCCGAGGCCGACGACCATCCGGACGCCAAGGGCATCTTCACCCGCGCCTTCGCCCATGACCCGACGCTCTCGCTCTCGACGGTCTACCGCACGATGAAGGTGCTGGAGACGCAAGGGGCGATCGAGCGCCACGCCTTCGAGGATGGCGTCTCGCGCTATGAGCACGCCGACCAGGCACATCACGACCACCTGATCGACATCGAGAGCGGGACGGTGGTGGAGTTCTCCTCGCCCGAGATCGAGGCGCTGCAGGCGAAGATCGCGGCCGAACTCGGCTACGAGATCGTCCGTCACCGGCTGGAGCTCTACGGGCGCAAGATCAAGGCGCCTCGCCGCAAGGCCGGCAAGAAGGACGCCTGAGGCGCTCGCGGCAGCCTCGGCCGCCGCCCGGCAATCGCGGCATGAGAAACCAAAAGAAAATGGCCGGATCGGATCCGGCCATTTCCTTGTCGCTTTCGGGCCTCAGCCCGCCTTGCGCTTGTTCTGGCGGTTGGCGACGAGGTCGTCGACCACGGCCGGATCGGCCAGGGTCGAGGTGTCGCCGAGCGCCCCGAACTCGTCCTCGGCGATCTTGCGCAGGATGCGGCGCATGATCTTGCCCGAGCGGGTCTTGGGCAGGCCCGGCGCGAACTGGATCAGGTCCGGCGAGGCGATCGGGCCGATCTCGTTGCGGACGTAAGTGACCAGCTCCTTCTTGAGGTCGGCCGAAGGGTTCTCGCCCGCCATCAGGGTGACATAGGCGTAGATGCCCTGCCCCTTGATGTCGTGCGGATAGCCGACGACGGCAGCCTCCGAGACCTTGGGATGCGCCACCAGCGCCGACTCGACCTCGGCGGTGCCCATGCGGTGGCCGGAGACGTTGATCACGTCGTCGACGCGGCCGGTGATCCAGTAGTAGCCGTCGGCATCGCGCCGGCAGCCGTCACCGGTGAAGTACTTGTTCGGATAGGTCGCGAAATAGGTCTCCTCGAAGCGCTTATGGTCGCCATAGACCGTGCGCATCTGGCCGGGCCAGCTCTCGGAGATGACGAGATTGCCCTCGACCGCGCCTTCCAGCACCTTGCCTTCGGCGTCGACGATCTCGGGCCGGATGCCGAAGAAGGGCCGCGTCGCCGAGCCAGGCTTCAGCTTGGTCGCGCCGGGCAGCGGCGAGATCAGGATGCCGCCGGTCTCGGTCTGCCACCAGGTGTCGACGATCGGGCAGCGCCGCTCGCCGACGACGCGGTGGTACCATTCCCAGGCCTCGGGGTTGATCGGCTCGCCGACCGAGCCGAGCAGGCGCAGCGACTTGCGCTTGGTCTTGGTCACCGCCTCCTCGCCGGCGCCCATCAGCGAGCGGATCGCGGTCGGCGCGGTGTAGAAGATGTTGACCTTGTGCTTGTCGATCACCTCCCAGAACCGGGAGATCGTCGGGTAGGTCGGGATGCCCTCGAACATCAGCGTCGTCGCGCCATTGGCGAGCGGCCCGTAGAGGATGTAGCTGTGGCCGGTGACCCAGCCGACATCGGCCGTGCACCAGTAGATGTCGCCGTCATGATAGTCGAAGACGTATTGATGCGTCATCGAGGCATAGACGAGATAGCCGCCGGTGGTGTGCAGGACGCCCTTCGGCTTGCCGGTCGAGCCCGAGGTATAGAGCAGGAACAGCGGGTCCTCGGCCTTGACCTCGACCGGCGGGCAATGACCGGAGACCTTGGCGGCCTCGTCATGATACCAGACGTCGCGGCCTACCTGCATGGTGACGTTGCCGCCGGTGCGCTTGACGACGATCACGGTCGCGATGCCGCCCTTGACCTTGGGGTCGGCCGCATCGACGTTCTTCTTCAGTGGCACCGAGCGGCCGCCGCGCAGGCCTTCATCGGCGGTGATCACGATCTTCGAATCGGAATCCTCGATGCGGCTCGCCAGCGAATCCGGCGAGAAGCCGCCGAACACCACCGAATGCATCGCCCCGATGCGCGCGCAGGCGAGCATGGCATAGGCGGCTTCCGGGATCATCGGCAGGTAGATGGTGACCCGGTCGCCCTTCTTGACGCCCTTGGCCTTCAGCACGTTCGCGAACTTGCAGACCTCGGTATAGAGCTGACCGTAGGTGATCTTCTTCGACTCGGAGGGGTCGTCGCCCTCCCAGATGATCGCGGTCTGCTTCGCCCGCGTCGGCAGATGCCGGTCGACACAGTTGTAGGCGACGTTGGTGGTGCCGTCCTCATACCATTTGATCGAGACCTTGCCGGGCTTGTAGCTGGCGTTGCGGACCTTGGTGTAAGGCTTGAACCAGTCGATCCGCTTG
>JAEXUU010000079.1 GCA_023452965.1 Pseudomonadota bacterium
GTCTTCCGTTACGAGCGGCAAGAGATCGCGTCGCTCGAACAGGATACCGCCAGAAACGCGGGGCAACAGGCCGACGATCGCTTTCGCGAGCGTCGACTTGCCGGCGCCGTTAGTGCCGGCAACCGTCAGGATCTCGCCCTTCTTGAGCGACAGCGAGATACCATTGAGGATGTCGACCTCGCCGTAGCCGCCGCGCACGTCCTTGATGTCGAGCAAGGTCACGACACGCCTCCAAGATAAGCTTCGCGCACGACCGGATCCTCGAGAACAGCGGCGGGGGCGCCTTCCGCCAGGACCTTGCCGCGATCCATGACCGCGAGCCGCGGCACCAGGCGGGTCAGCGCCTCCAGGTCGTGCTCGATGATGACGAAGCCGATGCCGCGCGCATTCAGCTCCTTGATCCGCTCCATGATTTCGCCGATCAGTACCGGATTGACGCCGGCGAAAGGCTCGTCGAGCAGGATCAGCTTGGGCTGGACCATCAGGGCACGGCCGAGCTCCAGCAGCTTCTTCTGGCCGCCCGAGAGCTTGCCGGAGGGCACATCGGCGACCTTGTCGAGCTTGAGGAAGGCCATGGTGCGCTCGACCGTCTCGGCGATGGCAGCTTCCTCCGTGCGGACCTTGCCCGGACGGAAGAACAGGCCAAGCAGGCTCTCCCCTGTCTGGTCGGGGGCGGACGCCATCAGGTTCTCGCGCACCGTCAGATGCGAGAACTCGCGCGGCACCTGGAAGGTGCGGAGCATGCCGGCACGCGCACGCTGCGGCGGCGAGAGGGCGTCGATCCGATTGCCGTTCAGTCGAACCTCGCCGGCATCAGCCGCGACGAAGCCGGAGATGACGGAGAACAAGGTCGACTTGCCGGCGCCGTTCGGACCGATGATCCCGAACAGGGCGTCCGTCTCGATGGTCAGACGTACGCCGTCCAGGGCCTGAAAGCCGCCGAAGGACTTGGTGATGTCGCGGATTTCGAGGCTCATCGCTTGGTGTAATCCCCCATGAGCCCCTGGGGCCGATAGATGATGAACAGGATCAGCAGCAGGCCGACGAGGCCGATCCGGACCGAGGCCATGTCGACCTCGGAAATCCAGGGAATGACGTCGCGGATGAAGCGCGAGCCCTCGAGAAAGGCCATCAGGATGACGGAGCCGATCACCGCTCCGGAGACGCGGCCGACGCCGCCCATGATGATCGCCATCCAGACATAGAAGGTGACGAGCGGGATGTACTGCTCGGGTACGATGTAGGTGATGTAGTGGGCGTAGAAGGCTCCGGCGATGCCGGCGAGCGCGGCACCGACCACGAGCACCTGGATCTTGAAGCGCGGCGGATCCTTGCCCAAGGCCTGCACGGCTTCCTCGTTGTCGCGGATCGCCTCGATGATCCGTCCGAAGGGCGAACCTGCGATCCGGCGGATCATCCAGGCGGCCGCAACTGTGACGGCGAGGATGGTGGCGAAGGTCGCGATCTGACCTGCCGCGCCGCCGAGTTCCGAATAGAGCCGCGGAATGCCGGGGATGCCCTGCACGCCATTGGTCAGCCAGCGCTCGCTGGTCAGGACGATCCGCACGACCTCCGAGAAGCCGAGCGTGACGATGGCGAAATAGTCGTCGCGCAGGCGCAGCGAGACCAGGCCGATCGGCCAGGCCGCGATGCCGGCGAGGAGCGCGGCGCCGGCGAAGCCGACGATGAAGGGCGCGCCGTTCATCACGAGCAGCGCGCTGGTATAGGCGCCGATCGCGAAGAAGCCGACATGGCCGAAGTTGATGAGACCGGTGAGGCCGTATTGCAGCGTCAGCCCGAGGCTGAGCAGGACGTAGATCAGCGCGATGATGCCGATCGCGACGAGATAGGCTTCCATCAGCGCACTCCCTCGACGCGGCCGAACAATCCGCGCGGCCTGACCAGCAGGACGGCGAGCATGATCAGGAAAGCAATGGCAATCTTGTAGGTGAACCCGACGAAGGGCGTGGAGAACTCCTGCATCGCGCCGAGGATGAGCCCGGCGACGACTGCGCCGACCGGCGAGCCGATGCCGCCGAGGATTGCGGCGGTGAAGGCCGGCAGCAGCATCTCCCAGCCGAATTCCGGCGTCACGATCGTCTTCATGCCGAGCATCATCCCGGCGATGCCGGCGACCGCGCCAGCAAGCAGCCAGAGCGCGACCATGACGCGGCCGGGACGGATGCCCGAGACGCGGGCAAGGTCGCGATTGTCGGCGACGGCGCGCATCTGCCGCCCGATTGCGGTGAGATAGAGCAGGCCGAAGACGGCGATCAGCGTGACCAGGGCGACGAGCGCCATCTGCAGGTCGAGCGGCAGGATGCGAAGCCCGCCGAAGATGTAGGGGCGTGCAAGCGGTATCTGGAACACCTGTTGGCCGTGGCCGAAGGCGACGCCGAGCGCCGCCCGCAACAGGAAGGCGATGCCGATCGAGGCGACGAGAAGCGCGACGACGGAGCGGCCGGCGAGCTTCCGGAACACGCTCCAATAGGCGAGGAGCAGCACGATGCCGGTCGCGCTTGCGGCGCCAAGGCCGGCGACGATGAAGGAGCCGCTGGCCTTGTGAGCCGCCAACGCCGCATAGGCGCCGAGCGTCATGGAGTCACCGGTCGCGGCATTCGGGAAGCGTGCGATCCCGAAGACGAGCGTGATCGAGAGCGCCGCCAGGCCGATGACGAGGCCCTGGAACAGCCCGTTTACGAAAAGCTGAGCGTAAAACATGAAACAACCTGGTCGGGCATCGCGGCGCCTGGAGCCGGCAGCCCCTGCAGGCAATGGCCTGCAGGGGCGATGCGTCAGATGTTGACGACGTAGCGGCGGTTGAGCTTGCCGCCTTCGATGAAGAAGACGCCGAAGGACGGGGAGACGTCGCCATACTGGTCGAAGTCGAGCACCGAGGAGGCGCCCTCGAAATTGATCTTGCCCTTCTTCAGCGCTTCCTTGCCCTCGGCGTAGCTGTAGACCTTCGTGCCGTCGGGGTTCGAGACTTCACGGATCTTGGCGTTGATCGCCGCCGTTTCGGTGGAGCCGGCCGCCTCGATCGCCAGAGCGAGCGAATGGACCATGTCCCAGGTCATGGCGCTGAAGATGTTCGACTGGCCGGACTGCCCGGTCGCCTTTTCGTAGACCTCGGCATAGGCCTTGAACGACGGCGCCGTCTCGTTCGAGATCGAGTCGACCGAGATGACGCCCTCGACCACCTCCGGACCGGTCGCCTTGACCAGATCGGGGTTGGCGGCCCAGCCGGGGATGATCCACTTGACCGGCTGCCCGCTCTGGAACCACTCGCGCATGATGATCGTGGTGTCCGACAGATAGGAGCCGGTGACGATCACGTCCGGGTTGGCGGCGAGGACCTTCTGCAGCTCGGAGCGGTAGGACGGCTGGTTCGGCTCGTAGACGACGTTCGCGACGACCTTGTTGCCCTTGGCTTCCCAGGCCTTGCGGAAACCCTCGGTGTTGCCGATGCCGGAGGCGTTGTTGAAGGCCATGGTGGCCGGGCGCTTGAAGCCCTCCTTGGCGCAGATCTCGGCGAAGGCCCTGCCGAAGCGGTCATTGGTCGCCTGGAACCGGTAGGACAACCCCTTGGCGTTGGCCGGCGGCACCGAGAGCGCAGGCGCGCCCGAGGTGTTCATCAGGATGATGTTGGCGTCGTTCGTCAACGGCACGACGGCGAGCGAAACGCCGGAAGACCAGGTGCCGAGAATGGCCTGGACCTTGTTGACGTCGATCAGCTTCTTGGCGGCGAGAACGCCGGCCTGCGGGCTGGTCTGCGTATCCTCCGAGACGACCTCGATCTTGCGGCCGGCCGCGCCGCCTGCGGCGTTCACGATCTCGGCGGCGGCGGTGATCATCTTCTGCATGCCGGAGCCGTAGGGCGCGCCGGCGCCCGTCACCGGGCAGAGCGCGCCGATGCGGAAGACGCCCTGCGGCTGGGCCCGCAGGACGGAAGGCGCCGCGATGAGCGCCGAAGCCGCTCCGAGCGTGCCGATGAACTGACGACGGTTGGTGGTCATGGCCTGTTCCCTTTTAGGTTAGTTCAGCTCGTTCTTGATGAAGTCGCCGCTCTTCATGATGATCGGCAGGTGCCCCCCCTGCCCCGTCAGCAGCGAGAGATCGGCCAGCGGATCGCCGTCGACCACGATGAGGTCGGCATAGGCATCGGGCGCGATCACGCCGATCTTGCCGGGCATGCCGATCAGCTCTGCTGCGTTGACCGTTGCCGAGCGGATGACCTCGATCGCGGGAAGAACGCGCCCGCGGATGACGAATTCTTCCGACTGGTGCCGGTGCATGGCGCCGAGCAGATCCGTACCATAGGCCATTTTCACACCCGCCTGGCGCATGATCTCGAGAGATTCGAGGCCGCGCAGACGGACATCGTCGATCTTGGCGACCGATGAAGGCGGCAAGCCGTAGGAAGCCCCTTCATTGTTCAGCGCCTCATAGGTGACGAGCGTCGGGCAGGCGATCGCGCCCCGCTCATGCATGAGGCGGGCCGTCGCCGCCTGAATGAGGTTGGCATGCTCGACCGAGCGCACGCCGAGCTTCACGGCGCGCGCAATGCCCTCATCGGTATAGAGATGCGCGGCGACGTAGGTCTGGGCGTTGTGGGCCTCCTCGACGATCGCGGTGATCTCGGCATCGCTGAAGCCGAGGAAAGCGATCGGATCGGTCGGTGACGCGATGCCGCCATTCGCCATGATCTTCACGAACTGGGCGCCCTGGCGGATTTCGTCGCGCGCGGCGGCACGGCAGGCGTCGACGCCGTCACAGACGCGGCCGAGCGAGCCGAGCTGATGGGTCTGGTAGTCGGGCCGGCGGTTGTCGTAGCGGCCACGGAAATCGGCATGGCCGCCCGTCTGCGACAGGGCCTTGCCGCAAATGACGAGGCGCGGCCCGACATAGAGGCCCTGCTCCTGCGCCTCGACGAGGGCATAGGTCGCGCCGCCGACGTCGCGGACGGTGGTGAAGCCGCGCTGCAGCATTTCGCCCATCAGCTTCACCGCCTGCAGGGCGACGAGCGCATCCGGGAGCATCGCGTTCTGGCCGAAGTTCGCCGAGTTGGCGATGACATGGACATGGC
>JAEXUU010000083.1 GCA_023452965.1 Pseudomonadota bacterium
GGCAGGCGGCGCTGCGGCCGGGGGCTATCTCGGTGAGGTCCGGGCGGACCTCACGGCAGACCGCCATGGCGTGCTCGCAGCGCGGGTGGAACGGGCAGCCGGAGGGCGGCGAAAGCGGCGAGGGCAGTTCGCCCTTCAGCGGCTGGAAGCTGCTCTTGCGCCGCTCTGCGGAGGGAATCGCCTTGATCAGGGCGGCGCTGTAGGGGTGCGCCGGCTCCGCGAAGATCGCGGTGGCGCTGCCGATCTCGACGATGCGGCCGAGATACATGATCGCGACGCGGTCGCTGATATGGCGCACGAGCCCGAGATCATGGCTGACGAAGAGATAGGTCAGGCCGTGCCGCTCGCGCACATCCATGAACACGTTGAACACCTGCGCCTGAATCGAGACGTCGAGGGCCGAGACCGGCTCATCGCAGACCAGGAATTCGGGTTTCACCGCGAGCGCCCGGGCGATGCCGATGCGCTGGCGCTGGCCGCCGGAGAACTGGTGCGGATAGCGCTCGCGATAGGCGAGATCGAGCCCGACCTCGCTGAGCGCCCGGTCGACCGCGCCGTCGAGCTCCGCCTTCGGCACGAGCTTGTGGACCGACAGCGCCTCGCCGACGATGCGGTTCACCCGCATGCGCGGATCGAGAGAGGCGTAGGGGTCCTGGAAGATCATCTGGACCTTGAGCAGATAATCGAGCCGGTCCTTGCCCTTCAACGCCGCGGCCGAGCGGCCCTTGTAGAAGACCTCGCCTTCGGTCGGGGGCAGGATGCCGGTGGCGATGCGCGCCAAAGTCGACTTTCCGCAACCGGATTCGCCGACGAGGCCGAGCACCTCGCCCTTGCGGACGCTGAGATCGACGCCATCGACCGCCTTCAGGGTCGAGGGCGGCGCATGCCGGCCGATCGCCGTCAGGATGCGCTCGGCGATGTTGGCCTTGCCGCGGAAATACTTGCGGACGCCGCGCAGCTCGAAAAGGGTCTCGCTCATGCCGCTACCCGGTCAGGTACGGGGTTGTGGCAGCGCAGCGTGCGGCCGTCATGGGCCTGTGGCCGCGGATCGCTTTCGGCGCAGACGGGCAGGGCCCGCTCGCAGCGCGGCCGGAACGGACAGCCGGAGGGGCGCGAGTCGATGCGCGGCGCCATGCCGTCGATCTGGTGCAGGCGCTCGCCCGGCTCGACCATCGCAGCCGAGGAGTTGAGCAGGCCGAGCGTGTAAGGGTGGCGCGGCCGGTCGAGCACGGTCTCGACATCGCCGATCTCGACGATGCGCCCGGCATACATCACTGCCACGCGGTCGGCGAGCTCGGCGACCACGGCGAGGTCGTGGGTGATCCAGATCACGGCGGCGCCGCTCTCGCGCGAGAGCTTCTGCACCTCATAGAGGATCTGCGCCTGGATGGTGACGTCGAGCGCGGTGGTCGGCTCGTCGGCGATGATCAGGTCGGGGTCGTTCAGGAGCGCGGTCGCGATCGCGACGCGCTGGCGCATGCCGCCGGAGAATTCGTGCGGATACTGCTTGAGGCGGGCCTCGGGCGAGGAGATGCCGACCCGGGCCAATGCCTTGGCTGCCTTGGCGAGCGCCTCCTCGCGGCTGCAGCTGCGATGTTCGAGGATGGCTTCGCTCATCTGCTCGCCGATGCTGAGCACCGGGTTCAGGGTCATCAGCGGGTCCTGGAAGATCATCGCGATCCGGTCGCCGCGGAGCTGGCGCAGCTGTTCCTGCGAGGCGGCGCGCAGATCGGTGCCCTCGAACAGCACCTCGCCGGCGACGACCTCGCCCGGCGGGTCGATCAGCTGCACCAGCGAGAAGCCGGTCACCGACTTGCCCGAGCCGGATTCGCCGACGAGGCCGAGCACCTCGCCCTTGGCGACGCTGAAGTCGACGCCGTCGACCGCCGGCCAGGCGCCGTCCTGCGCATGGAACACGGTCTTGAGACCGCGCACGGAAAGGAGGGGAGCGTCGGTCATGCGCGCACGTTGAAGCTGCGGCGCAGACGATCGCCGACGAGATTGAGTGACATGATCAAAAGAACCAGCGCGATGCCGGGGAAGACGGCGATCCAGTACTCGCCGGAGAGCAGGAACTCGAAGCCGTTGGCGATGAGCAGGCCGAGCGAGGGCTGCGTCACCGGCACGCCGACACCGAGGAAGGACAGCGTCGCTTCCAGCGTGATCGCCGAGGCGATGCTGATCGAGGCGACGACGAGCACCGAGCCGACGGAGTTCGGCAGGAGATGGGCGAGCATGATGTGACGGGTCGGCAGGCCGAAGTTCACAGCCGCCTCGATATATTCCTTGCGCCGCTCGACCATGGCCGCAGCCCGCATCAGCCGCGCATATTGCGCCCATTGCACCAGCACGATGGCGAGGATGACCTTGTCGACGCCGCGGCCGATCGAGGCCAGCAGCACGAGCGCGACCAGGATCGAGGGGAAGCCGAGCATGAAGTCGACGATGCGCATGATGAGCGCGTCGATCGTGCCGCCGAACTGTGCCGCTGCGAGACCCGCCATGATGCCGATGGCGAGCGCGCCGGCGGTCGAGGCGAGGCCGACGAGCAGGCTGGTGCGCAGGCCGTAGAGGATGGCGCTCAGCATGTCGCGGCCCTGCGCGTCGCTGCCGAGCCAGAAGGTGAAGCCGCTCATGCCCTGCTCGCCGGGGGCGAGTCGGTTGTCCATCACGCTGAGCGAGCCGAGATCATGCGGATTCTGCGGCGCGATCACCGGCGCGAGCAGTGCGAGCACGACCATGATGCCGAGCAGGATCGCGGCGCCGCGCGTGGTCGGGCGGTTGCGGAGGCGGCGCAGCACCTTTTCGCGCAGGGGCGTATCGGCCTTGGCAGGCCCGGCGAGGCGGGAAGCGTCCATGCTCATGCCTGTTCTCCGGCGAGCTTCACCCGCGGGTCGAGCGCGGCATAGAGCACGTCGACGAGGAAATTGACGGTGACGAAGAGCAGCGTCGCGAGCAGGACGTAGGCGACGACCACCGGGCGATCGAGCTGGTAGACCGAGTCGATCAGGAGCTTGCCCATGCCCGGCCAGGCGAAGACCGTCTCGGTGATGGTCGAGAAGGCGACGAGGCTGCCGAACTCGACGCCGACCACGGTGACGACCGGGATCAGGATGTTGCGCAGCACATGGCGGTTGACGATGCGCCGCGGCCGCACGCCCTTGGCGCGGGCGTATTTCACATAGTCCTGGGTCATCGTCTCGGTGGTGCCGGCGGCGACGAGTCGGATGATCAGCGCGAGATTGGGGATGGCGAGGTTGAGCGCCGGCAGGGCGATGTGCTGCAGCCCGTCGAGGGTCAGAAGGCTGGTCTGGACGCCGAGCACCGAGACGGTCTCGCCGCGGCCGGCCGTCGGCAGCCAGCCGAGCAGCACGGCGAAGAGCAGGATCAGCATCATGCCCTTCCAGAAGCTCGGCAGCGAGAAGCCGAGCACGGTGCCGGCCATGACGATGCGGGCGCGGCGGCTGTCGGGGTTGAGCCCCGCCATCAGCCCGAGCGGGATGCCGGCGGCGAGCGCCAGCGTCATCGCCAGCAGCACGAGCTCGAAGGTCGCGGGCAGGCGGCCGAGGATCAGCTCGATCGC
>JAEXUU010000109.1 GCA_023452965.1 Pseudomonadota bacterium
GTGTAGGACGAGACATAGGTCTGGATGCCCAGATAGATCGCCGAGCCGATGAAGGCGCCATAGAGCGAGCCGACGCCGCCGATCACCAGCATGATGATCATCATCGCCGACATCGTCCAATGCACGGCATTGGGGCCGACATACTGGTTGACGAAGGGGTAGAGCGCACCTGCCGCGCCGGCGATGGCGCCGGAGGCGAGCAGCGCCATCAGGCGGATGCGTGGGATCGAATAGCCGAGCGCGCTCATGCGGAGCTGCCGCTCACGCGTGCCGAGCAGGGCCCGCCCGATCGGCGCGTTGACGAAGGAGCGGGCGGCGAGCCAGGCGGCAAGCGCCAGCACGACCGAGGCGAGGTAGAGCGCGACGCCGGTGTTGAGCGGGATCGTGGCGAAGCCGGTGTGCAGGGTCAGCACCGGGAAACCGCGCAGCCCGTCGGCACCGCCGGTGACCTCGCGCCAGTGGAACACCACCTCCCAGACGATCTGCCCGACGATCAGGCTGAGGATCAGGAAGAACAGCGCGATGGTGCGCATCACCACGACGCCCATCAGGAGGGCGGAGGCCATGCCGGTGGCGATGCCGACTGCGAGCATCACGACGATGTCGGCACCCAGCGCCTGCGAGGCGACCGCCGCGACATAGGCCGCCCCGCCGAAGAAGACGGCATGGCCGAGCGAGACCAGCCCGCCGAAGCCGACCAGAAGATCGAGGCTGAGCACCGCCGTGCCGATGATCAGGATCTCGGCGAGGAAGCGCAGCTGATAGTCGCCGGCGAACAGCAGCGGAACGGCAGCGGCGAGAGCAAGGAGCGCGGACCGTGCGGCGAGCGGCAGGCTGCGCCGCTCACTGGCGGGGCGCGTCTCCACGCGGCCGGTCCCGTCGGCGATCGAGCTCATACCTGCCTCACCTTCTTGGCGACCAGACCCTCGGGCAGCGCGACCAGCAGCGCGGCCATGATGGCGAGGGCGACGACGTTCGAGAATTCCGGCACCCAGACCTTGGAGAAGGTCATGGCGAAGCCGAGCAGCAGCGCGCTCAGCACCGTGCCGCGGAAGGTGCCGAGCCCGCCAGCGACGACGACGATCAGCGCCAGGATCAGCACCTCCTCGTCGAGGCCGGGATAGGCCGAGAGGATGCCGGCGCCGAGCGCGCCGGAAATGCCGCCGAGGCCGGCCGAGATCACCAGCACGGCGGTGAAGATCCGGCGGGTGTCGAGGCCGAGCGTCTCGACGAAGCCGCGATCGGTGACGCAGGCCCTGACCACCGCGCCCCAGATCGTGCGGTCGATCACGAACCAGAGCGCGAAGGCGAGCGCCGCGCCGAAGCCGATGATGAAGAGCCGGTAGATCGGGAACGGCATGTCCATGATAAAGACGACGCCGCGCAGCGCTTCCGGAATCTCAGGCGAGAGGATCTGCGCGCCAAAGCCCCAGCGCATCAGGTCGGCGAAGATCACCGAGAGCCCATAGGTCAAGAGCACCTGCATCAGATGGGTGCGGGCATAGAACTGCCGGAACGGGAAGCGCTCCAGCAGGAAGCCGGCAAGGCCGGCCGCGGCGAAGGCGACCGGGAAAGCGAGCCACCAGGGCGCGCCGGAAGCCAGCCAGTAGACGCCGACATAGGCGCCGAGCAGGAAGAAGGAGCCGTGGGTCAGGTTGACGAAGTTCATCAGGTTGAGCACCACCGACAGGCCGAGCCCGGTCAGCAGCAAGAGCATCGAGAACGACAGCGCGTTCAGGCTCTGGACGGCGTAGAAGCCCACGGAACCGCTCCTTCCCGTCAGGCCACCGGGCCGGGGTCGCGCACACCCTTGTAGGTGTGGATCACCTGGTTGACCGGGCCGCCACCGGCACCTTCCTTGACCTCGTTGACGTAGATATCGAGGATCGCCTGGTTGTTGCGCGGGTCGAACGGCATAGGTCCGAACACCGTCTCGACCTCCTTGGCGAGCAGCGCCTCCTTGACCTTCTCCTTGTTGGAGAGGTCGCCCTGCACGCGCTCGACCGCGGCCTTGATCACTTGGCCGGCGACATAGCCGGCCGTGCCCATCTCGCCCGGCACGGCGTTGCGGGCGGCCTGATAGGCCTTGGTGAAGGCGGCCGAGCTCGGCGCGGTCGGCGACTGGTTGCAGGTGTTGAGCCCGCCGAGCGCCGCTTCCTTCACCGCCGAGACCACGTCCTCCTGGTCGAACAGCGCGCCGCTGCCGATCAGCTTGACCTTGCCGTGCAAGCGGTAGTCGCGCATCTGGCGCAGGAAGCGCACCGCATCCGAGCCGGCGAAGAAGGAGAAGATGAACTCCGGCTTCTCGGCCGCGATCGTGGTCAGCAGCGGCCCGAAATCGGTAGTGCCGAGCGGCGCCCAGAGCTGCTTGCCGACCTTGCCGCCCTGCTGCTGGTAGCTCGCAACGAAATCGCCGACGGATTCGCGCCCCGCCGCATAGTCGGCGGCGATGGTCAGGCAGCCGGATTTGCCGAGTTTCTCGAAAGCCCACTGGCCGGCGGTGTGGCCGAGCATCCAGTTGGTCTTGGTCGGCCGGAAGACGAAGGGGCTCGCCGCCTTGCGGGCGAGATCATTGGCCGAGCCGGCGGAGATGAAAGTCAGCGCCCTGGCCTCGGTCACCACATCGCGGACGGCGAGCGCCACCGCCGATGAGATCACGCCCGAGACGATGTCGACACTGTCCTGCCCAAGGAGCTTGCGGAACTTGCGCACGCCTTCGTCGGGCTTGGCCTGGTCATCCTCGACGATCAATTCAACTGCGCGGCCTGCGAGCTTGCCGCCATTCTCGGCCAGGAACATCTGCATCCCCGCCCGCATGCTCTCGCCGAGCGCCGTGAACGGCCCGGACAGCGAGGTCACCATGCCGATCTTCAGCGGCTTGTTGGCGGTCTGCGCCAAAGCCGGTGCCGCGATCGTGCCGCTCAAAGTGGTCGCGCCGGCAGCGGCGAGGAAGCTGCGGCGGGAAAGCGGAAAGCGCTCGATCATGGGACGTCCTCCAACGGGGCGGTCTTGACGCCACCCGATTGCCGCCATCCGACCAGATCGATATTGAGCTGTCAATCTTATTTCGATATTTTTTCCGAACGAGCGACTGCGGCGATCCGAGAATTCGCGCCGAAACGCCAATAACTCCAATAAATTCGTTGTTTTCCTCCGACTCTCGCACTCGACTCAGAAAACCACGCTTCCTTCTCAGGATTGTAATTTCGAAATTTACTGCTAGAGAGTGGCGACCGACCATAGGAGCTCTGCGCTTCGGCATGTCCCCTTCCGACAAGACCCTGGCCGACCGGACCTACCGCCAATTGCGCGGCGACATCGTCAATGGCCGCCTCGCGGCCAGCAGCAAGCTGAAGCTGGAAGCCCTGGCGCAGGACTACGCCGTCGGCATGTCGCCGCTGCGCGAAGCGCTGGCCCGGCTGATGGGCGACCTGCTCGTCGTCTCCGAGGGGCAGCGCGGCTTCTGGGTGGCGCCGCTCTCGCTCGACGAGCTCGACGACGTCTCGCGCGTCCGTGCGCTGATCGAGACCGAGGCGCTCAACGCCGCGATCCGAAACGGCGATGCAAACTGGGAGCGCGAGGTCACGGCGGCGTTCGAAGCACTGGCCGCGGTCGAGGAACATCTGCCGCACACCAGCGACGCCCTGCCGCCGGAGCAGCTCGAGACCTGGGAGGCGCGCAACCGCGCCTTTCACGCCGCGCTCGTCTCCGCAGCGGGGTCGCCGATGCTGATCAAGCTGCGCGACCTGCTCTACCAGCAATCCGAGCGCTATCGCCGCGTCTCGCTCAACGTCTCGCGCGGCTGGCGCAACGTCCATGACGAGCATCGCGCCATCTACGACGCGACCATGCAGCGAAACGCGCTGCGCGCCTGCCGGATGACCGAGCTGCATCTTGCCCGCACCGCCGAAGAGGTGCGCAAGGCGATGGCCACGCTGGCCGAGGACGATGACCGGATTTCCGGAGGCAAGGCGTGAGCGGTTTTAATCTGACCGGCCAGACCATTCTGGTCACCGGCGCGGCCGGCGGCATTGGCGCGGTGACGGCGAAGGTCCTGGCGGGGCTCGGCGCAAGGCTCGTCCTCACTGACCGCATCTCCTGCGCTGCAACGATCGCCGGCCTCGGCGCGCAAGCCGAGGCCGCCCGTGAGATCGTCGTCGACCTGCTCGAAGAGGACGCGCCGCGGCGCCTGTCGGAGTTGGCAGGCCCGATCGATGCCGCCGTCCTCGGTGCCGGCATCTACCGCCCGCTCGACTGGGATGCGGATGGCTGGGAAGAGGTGGCCGAGACGACGCTGTCGCTCAACCTGATGGCGCCGATGCGCCTCGCCCGCGAACTCGTGCCCGCCATGGCGGCGCGCGGCGGCGGGCGGGTCGTCCTCGTCGGCTCGATCGTCGCCGCGACCGGTGGCTCCTTCCCCGGCGTCGGCCCGCATTACGCGGCATCGAAGGGGGGTCTGCACACGCTGGTGCGCTGGCTCGCCAGCCGCTTCGGCGGCCAGGGCGTGCTGGTCAACGGCGTCGCGCCGGGGATCACCGACACGGCCATGGTCGGCGTCCATGATCTCTCGGCGGCGCTGGCCCGCCACCCGCTCGGCCGGGCCGCCCGGCCCGAGGAGATCGCCTGGCCGATCGCCTTTCTCTGTTCACCGGCGGCGAGCTTCGTCTCGGGCGCCATCCTCGACGTGAACGGCGGCGCGATGATGCGCCCATGACGACAACGACAACAAACCGGGAGTGAGACGATGAACAGCGCCGTTCCGCGCTATCAGGGTGCTGCCGCAGGCGCGGAGACCGCCCGCCTGTCGCATTTCATCGACGGCCGCTTCGTGCCGGCCGGCCGCAGCAGCTTCGAGAACCGCCATCCGGCGACGGGCGAAGTGATCAACCTCGTGCCCGAGGCCGACTCGGCTGCGATCGACGATGCGGTGAAGGCCGCCAAGCGGGCTCTCAAGGGACCGTGGGGCAAGATGAGCGAGCAGCAGCGCTCGGCCATATTGCGCAAGGTCGCCGACGGGATCATGGCCCGCTTCGACGATTTCCTGGCCGCCGAGGTGCTCGACACCGGCAAGCCCAAGAGCCTCGCCTCGCATATCGACATCCCGCGCGGCGCCGCGAACTTCAACGTCTTCGCCGACCAGGTGCTGACGCTCTCGACCGAGAGCTTCCGCATGGCGACGCCGGATGGGGCCGGCGCGCTGAACTACGCGATCCGCGGGCCGCGCGGCGTCATCGCCGTGGTCTGCCCGTGGAATCTCCCGCTGCTGCTGATGACCTGGAAGGTCGCGCCGGCACTCGCCTGCGGCAACACCGTCGTGGTCAAGCCCTCCGAGGAGACGCCGACCACCGCGACCATGCTCGGCGAGATCATGAACGAGGCCGGCGTGCCGCCCGGCGTCTACAATGTCGTGCATGGCTTCGGCGAGGACAGCGCCGGCGAGTACCTGACCAGCCACCCCCTGGTCGACGGCATCACCTTCACGGGCGAGACCCGCACCGGCGAGGCGATCATGCGCGCCGCCGCCACGGGCGTCCGCCCGGTCTCGCTCGAACTCGGCGGCAAGAACGCCTCGCTGGTCTTCGCCGACTGCGACATGGACAAGGCGATCGAGGGCGTGACCCGTGCCGTGTTCGCCAATTGCGGTCAGGTCTGCCTCGGCACCGAGCGCGTCTATGTCGAGCGGCCTATCTTCGATCAGTTCACGCAACGCCTGAAGCAGGCGGCGCAGAAGCTGAAGCCCGGCAACCCGTTCGACGCGGCGACCACGCTCGGTCCCCTGATCAGCCAGGTCCATCGCGACAAGGTGCTGTCCTACTATGCCAAGGCGAAGGCGGAGGGCGCCGAGATCATCACCGGCGGCGGCATCCCCGAACTGCCAACCCCGTATTCCGCCGGCTCCTTCGTCGAGCCGACGATCTGGACCGG
>JAEXUU010000157.1 GCA_023452965.1 Pseudomonadota bacterium
GGGCGGACCTGATCGCGCGTGAGAACCTGAGCCCGGTCTGCAGTCCGGCACTGGCCGCAGGCCCGCCGCCGCTGCGCGAGCCGGCCGATCTGCGAAACGCGACGCTGCTGCACGATACGCCGCGCTCCGGCTGGGCGCGCTGGCTCGCCCATGCCGGCATTACGGGTGTCGATGCCGGGACCGGCATCGCCTTCGACGATGCCGGTCTGGCGTTGCAGGCGGCGGCCGAGGGGCAGGGCATCGCGCTCGGGCGGCTCACTCTGGCGGCCGCAGCCCTGCAAGCCGGGCGCCTCGTCCAGCCCTTCGAGACCGTGCTGCCGAACGATTACAGCTATTGGCTCGCCTATCCCCGGCTGATGCTGGAGCGGCCGGAGGCCGTCGCGTTCCGGGACTGGCTTCTGGCCGAGGCGAAGAAGGGCGCAGCCTTCGAAAGCTCGCCCAATTGAGATTCAGCGATCCGGCTCGCAATCTGCCGGCGAAAGTGCTACCCGGCAGGGCAGCAAGCATTCCGAGGCGTTATGTCCGATATTTTCCGCGAGATCGACGAGGAGGTCCGCCGCGAGAAGGCGGCCGCCATCTGGAGCAAGTACAGCACCGTCTTCATCACTGTCGCCGTGATCGCGGTGGCAGGCGTTGCCGGTTGGCAGTTCTGGCAGCACCAGGAGCGGCAGAAGGCCGAGGCCGTCGGCGCGAAGTTCGAAACCGCGATCCGCGCCGCCCGCGACGGCAATGGCAGCGAGGCCGAGTCGCTCCTGTCCGAGCTTTCGGCCAATGCGCCGGCCGGCTACCGGCAGCTCGCCCGCTTCCGCCTCGCCGGCGAAGTCGGCAAGCGCGATCCGGCGGCCGGCGCCGCGGCCTTCGATGCGCTCGCCAATGACGGCTCGCTCGATGCGAACTATCGCGATCTCGCCCGGCTGCGCGCCGGGTTGCTCCGTGTCGACCTCGTGCCCTATGCCGAACTGCGGAGCGCGCTCGAGCCGCTTGCGACGCCGACCGGCAACTGGCGCCATTCCGCCAGGGAGGCACTCGGCATCGCCGCGCTGAAGGGCAACCTCTATGAGGATGCCGGTCGCTGGTTCGACGCCATCGTGACCGATGCCGACGCCCCGCCGGGACTGCGCCAGCGGGTCGAACTCTATCTCACTCTGGTACGCGGCGGCGCCGTCGAGACCAAGAACTGACGCCGAGCGCCGGTCCGTATCGGCCGGTGCCGGCCCAACTGGACGGATCATGACCGCGACCATCGCCATTGTCGGCCGCCCGAATGTCGGCAAGTCGACCCTGTTCAACCGGCTCGTCGGCAAGAAGCTGGCGCTGGTCGACGACCGGCCCGGCGTCACGCGCGATCGGCGCGAAGGCGAAGCCAGCCTCGGCCATCTGCGCTTTTCGGTGATCGACACCGCCGGCCTCGAGGAAGCCGACGAGAACACGCTCGCGGCCCGCATGCGGGCGCAGACCGAGACTGCGATCGAGCAGGCCGACGTCATCCTGTTCATGATCGACGCCAGGCTCGGCCTGACGCCGATGGACCAGGTCTTCGCCGACCTGGTGCGCCGTTCCGGCAAGCCCGTCATCCTGCTCGCCAACAAGGCGGAAGGGAACAAGGGCAAGGACGGCGTCATGGAGTCCTATTCGCTCGGCCTCGGCGACCCCGTGCCGTTCTCCGCCGAGCATGGCGAGGGCACCTCCGACCTGCTCGAAGCCCTGATGCCCTACGTCGCCGACGAGCCGGAGGAGGAGGACGAAGAGGAGGCCTGGGCCGATGCGCCCGCCGCCCTGTCGGACGATGAGGACGAGGGGGACGACCCCAACAAGCCGCTGCGCGTGACCATCATCGGCCGCCCCAATGCCGGCAAGTCGACCCTGGTCAACCGGATGATCGGGCAGGACCGCCTTCTGACGGGCCCGGAGGCTGGCATCACCCGCGACACCATCTCGGTCGACTGGGAATGGCGCGGCCGTCCGGTCCGGCTGTTCGACACGGCAGGCATGCGCAAGCGTGCCCGCATCGAGGAGAAGCTCGAGAAGCTCTCGGTTGCCGATGCGCTGCGCGCCATCCGCTATGCCGAGGTCGTGGTCGTGCTGCTCGACTCGACGATCCCCTTCGAGAAGCAGGACCTGACGCTGGTCGACCTGACCGAGCGCGAAGGCCGCTGCGTGGTCATCGGCCTCAACAAATGGGATCTGGTCGCCGACAAGCAGGGCCTGCTCGCCGAGCTGAAGGAGAAGGCGCACCACCTGCTGGCGCAGGTCCGCGGCGTCGAGATCGTGCCGCTGTCCGGCCTCGCCGGCGAAGGTATCGACAGGCTGATGCAGGCGGTCTTCCGCGCCTATGGCGTCTGGAACCGCCGCGTCTCGACGGCGCGGATCAACCGCTGGCTCGAAGGCGTGCTCTCGGCCCATCCGCCGCCGGCCGTCGCCGGCCGCCGGATCAAGATCCGCTACATGACGCAGGCCAAGGCGCGCCCGCCCACCTTTGCGCTGTTCGGCAACCAGCTCGACCATCTGCCGGTGTCCTACAC
>JAEXUU010000180.1 GCA_023452965.1 Pseudomonadota bacterium
TGCCGCATCAGCCGAAGATACAGCATCGTCGCGAGATCGGCATGCTGCATCGGCGCGATCTTGCGATAATCCGGCAGGCCGCAGACCTCCCAGAGCCGCGTCACCGCCGGCCTGCCCTGCGCCAGCCTTGCGACATCATGGTCGCGCGCCAGGATTTCCAGCGTGGTCATGTCCTCGGCGATCAGCGCGCGGGTCATTCCCTGTTCCTGCGGCTGCTGGTTGAGGCTGTCGAGCAGCCCCGGGACCGAGCGCAGGTCGAGATCGGAATTGCGCCATTGCAGCTGGCGAATCGGCTCGAAGCGGTGATACTCGATCGCCTCGACCAGTTCGGCATCGAAAGGCGGCGCCCGACCGGTGGTGCCGAACGTCCCATCGCGCAAATGGCGACCGGCCCGGCCGGCGATCTGGCCGAATTCCGCCGGATGCAGCTTTCGGAAATGATGGCCGTCGAACTTGCTGTCCCCGGCGAAGGCGATGTGGTCGACATCGAGGTTGAGCCCCATGCCGATCGCGTCGGTGGCGACGAGATAGTCGACATCGCCGGACTGGTAGATCTCGACCTGGGCATTGCGCGTGCGCGGTGAGAGCGCGCCCAGCACCACCGCCGCCCCGCCCTTCTGCCGGCGGATCAGCTCGGCGATGGCGTAGACCTCCTCGGCCGAGAAGGCGACGATCGCCGAACGGCGCGGCAGCCGGGTGATCTTGCGGTCCCCGGCGAAGGTGAGGTTCGAGAGGCGCGGCCGCGTCACCACATTGGCGCCCGGGATCAGCTGCTCGATGAGAGGCCGCATCGTGCCCGCGCCGATCAGCATCGTCTCGGCCCGGCCGCGATGGTTCAGCAGCCGGTCGGAGAAGACATGGCCGCGGTCGAGATCGGCGGCGAGCTGAATCTCGTCGACGGCGACGAAGTCGACGGCGAGGTCGCGCGGCATCGCCTCGACCGTGCAGACCCAGAAGCGCGGCCGCTCCGGCTTGATCTTCTCCTCGCCGGTGACGAGCGCCACCGCCTCCGGACCAACCTTCTCGACGACACGCTGATAGACCTCGCGCGCCAAAAGGCGCAGCGGCAGGCCGATCATCCCCGTGGGATGCGCGATCATCCGTTCGATGGCGAGATGGGTCTTGCCCGTATTCGTCGGGCCGAGCACCGCCGTAACGCCGCGTGCGCGGAGCGAAGGCGGAAGGGAGCGGGGTTGGATCAAGACGCTGGAGCTTTCCTGCAGCCTGCGCGGCGAAATACCGGGCCAGCCCTACCGGTTCGGGAGCCCCAAGGGCAACCCGGGCCGTGAACAGAACGAGTCCGGAACGAAGCGAGGCCGAATCGCTGACTCCCGCAGAATCAGGTTTCGTTCACGGCGAGATGTCGCGGCAAGCGATTCAAAAACCACAAGATTTTGAATCGCCCTCGGTTTCCGTCCTTCGCCGACTTGCGCGCGCGAGGGCCGCTTTCGCTCATGTAGGCCTCCCGCGCGGGAAGGCGAGAGGCAAAAGCGAAAATAGTCGCGCACCCGACAGCTCAGTCGCCGAAGACTTCGGCGAAGACCTCGGCCGCCTCGTCGGGCGCCTCGACATGGACGAAATGACCGGCGTCCTCGCAATAGGTCACTTCGACGTCGTCGAAATAATAGGACAGGAAGGCGCTCCATTCCGCCTTCAGGACCGGGTCGTGTCGGCCCCAATGCACCCGCGTCGGCTGGTGGATCGGGACGGAAGGCGTCGGATGACCGTCGATGGCGGCGATCCGCGCCGCATTCTGGCTGCGGTACCAGTCGAAGCCGCCGCGCAGATTGCCGGGTTTCAGGAAGTTCTCGACCCAGCGGTCGAAGACCGGCGCGAAGGCGTCCTTGCGATGGCACCAATGCGTCAGGAAATGCCCGAGATAGAGTGCGCAGGCCTCGCGGCTGGAGCCGATCAGCTGCTCGGCCAGCGGCAATTGCTGGAAGGACTGGTACCAGATCTCGTTGACATGGCCCTCGCGCACCCAGGCCGAGCCGACGCTCGGCGTCGGGCAGTTGAAAAACAAGAGCTTCTCGACCCGCTGCGGATGGCGCCGCGCCAGCCCCTGGGCGACATAGGCCCCGACATCGTGGCCGACGACGCCGACCGGCCCGGTCCCGAGTGCCTCCAGCAGGGCGGCGATGTCGTCGGCATGGCTGTTGGCCCCGACATCGCTGCGCGGCGCGGGCGATTTGGCGCTGTCGCCGAAGCCACGCAGGTCGGGAGCGATCAGGCGGAACTCGCCATGCAGGCGGTTCATCAGCGGCAGCCAGGTCATCCAGAATTCCGGCCAGCCATGCAGCAGCAGCACCGCCGGCCCGTCGCCGATCTCGGCGACATGCAGCACGGTATCGCGCACCACCACGTCGCGGCGCCGCAATCCTGGCGGCAGTGAAAAATCGCCGGGCATGTCGGCTCCAGGGTCGAATCGCGGCGAAAGGCTAGCCCTCCCACCGCCGATGCGGCAATCCGCCGAACGGCAACGCCTTCATGCGCTGGGAGGAGAGGAAGCAAGGATAAGCGACGGCGGCGACGCCCTTCCCGCTCGAACGCGCCGCGGGCGCCTGACCTCAGTTGCGCGAGGTCGCCGCCGTGACGCCGGGATCGACCTTGAAGCGCGAGGCCTCGATCACCGCGGTGCCGATCATCGTCTTCACCGAGATCCGCACCGGCAGCATCATGCCCGTACCGGCGATCGGGGCGAGCCAGGTCGAGATTTCCTTGTTCTCGGCCATGAATTTGGTGCTCGGCCGCAGCGCCCGGTGGCCGGAGATCGGCACATAGCGTGCCTGGCAGATCGAGACCGGGCCGCTGTAGCCGTCGAGCTTGACCTCGCGGGTGCCGGCATAGCTCAGCTTGATGTCGTAGCGCGCAGCGCCGTCGAAGATCGGCAAGGTGCGGTTGCAGGCCGCCGCGCCCGAGTTCCGCCCGCCTTCGACCGGCATCAGGAAAGCGCTGATCGGGTCCATGACATTGCGGCGATGGGCGTCGCTGATCGGCACCCGGTCCGGCTTGGCATCGATCGGCGGTTCGATCTCCACCGCCCGCACGGCATTGCCGTCGAGCGCCATCCGGACAGTGCGGCTCTCGCTCGAGCTCGCCGAGGAGATCGCGAAGGTCGCCGGCGCGAGCCGGCCTGAATTGAGATTGCCGGTGGCGACGCCCGAACCGCGCCCGCCGGTGAAGCCGCCGACGAGCCCCGTCAACTTGGCCTGAACGTCGAGCTTGTAGCGGCTGCCCTCGATGTCCCCGCTGAGGCTGGCCTTGCCGAAGGTCATCCCGAGCAACGAGACGTCATAGGCCGCGTCGAGCGAAGCCGCCCCGGCAGGAACCACGCCCGCAAGCAGCAGAGCTGCCAGGGACAGCCCGGGCAGGGACGGCGTGAGGGCGGGCTTCATCTCGATGCTCCGGGCGGCGCGACCGTTCGACAGCTCGCTTGCACTGCGAATCGGTCCGAATCGTGACCTGATTAACGGAGTCTGACGAGAGGAGGTTACCGAGATGTTTCCGTCGCGCCGATCGGCACATCGCCTTGACGTGGGTCTGGCGCTTGGTTATAGACCCGCCACTTCAATTTGACTTCCGGTGCTCGCCTGCCGGCACGTCGCGTGTCGGCGTTTTGTTTTGGGCACCCCGGAAACTTTGGGAACGATATCATGGCCCGCCGTTGCGAACTGACCGGGAAAGCCACCCTGACCGGCCACCTGGTCAGCCACTCGAACCGCAAGACCAAGACGGTCTTCCGGCCGAACCTCGTCAACGTTACCCTGCAGTCCGACGCGCTCGGCCGCTCGGTCCGCCTGCGTGTCTCGGCCAACGCCCTGCGCACGGTCGATCATCGCGGTGGCCTCGACGCCTTCCTCGTCAAGGCTCCGGCCGGCGAGCTCTCGACCGGCGCGCTCGCCCTGAAGCGTGACATCGAGAAGAAGCTCGCCGCCAACTGAGCGGGCTTTTCTTCGCGCGGGTTTCCCCTCGCGATTGAATGAAGCGGCCGCGAGGCCGCTTTTTTCGTTTGGGCGACCTGCCCCCTCTCCCCTTGCGGGAGAGGGCTGGGGTGCGGGGCCGCGCGACACTGATCGCATGCCGGCGCGACATTTTTCGAAATTCCAAAAGTCCTGCGCGACCCCTCATCCGACCCTTCGGGGCACCTTCTCCCGCAAGGGGAGAAGGGCAGGATCGAGCCCGGGCATGCCGAGGCGCTGCTATTGCGCCAGCTCGAACTCCAGCAGCACCGTCCGCTGCAGGAAGGTCGAGAAATTATCGTCCGAGATCAGGGTGATGATGGTCCGCCCGCCTTCCTGGTGGACAGCCATCCCCTCCATGTTATCGATCTCCTGACCGAGATCGGCCTCGATCAGGATCGGTCCGTCGAGCCGCGCCCCCGGTCGCAGCGCAGTGCCGGCGATTCGGCGGATGCGCATGCCGACCCCGCGCAGCGGCCGGTACCACCTCTCCAGCAGCAGCATGTCGCCGCCGGGCAGGAAGGCGAGGTCGGTGATGTCGTAGCCATTGCGGCGCACGACCTGGAAGCTGCCAGGCTGGCGTCCGCCGATGATGAAGCCGGTCGTCGGCTCGTCCTCCGAGCCGGAGCGCTCCGAGATCGCGACGAGGGCGCCCGCCAGCGGCTGGCCGGCCGGGACGACGCCGAGCGCCTCCAGCCCGCGATTGCTCGGCAGGCGCTTCACGGCAGCCGGAACCGGCACGATCCGCGCCCGTGCCTCGACGCCGTACCGTCCCCAGTCGAAGCGCAGGATGTCATGCGTGCGTTCGACGGCGAGATAGGCGACGCCGTCCTGGATCGCCAGCGCTTCGGTATCGTAATAGCGCGAGCGCGAGAGCGGTCGGCCGGAGACACCGAGCACCGGGGCGATCTCTGCCTGCTCCAGCCCGGCGAGGCGACCATCACGCCGCACGAGCCGTCCCGTCAGCCAGGAAGCCTTGTCGCTCACCGCCACCAGTTGCGCACCGTCAGGCGAGCGCCAGAGCCCTGAGAAGCCGCCGAAGCGCGGATGGTTTCCGGTCAGCACGAGCCCGCTGCGGAAGACGAGCTGGCCGAAGCGGGTCTTGGCCTGATTGCCCGGCTCGAAAGCCGTAATCGGCCGAGCGGAAACGCTGACCGGCAAGCGGCCGGGCTCGATCGCCTCAGCGCGCGCGGGCGGCGCCAGCGCCGCCGCGCCGAGGCCGGCGACGAAAGCCCGTCTGCTCTGCGTCATTGCAGGCGGCGCGAGACGCGTCCGCCCGAGGCGGCGCCGGCATCCTCTTCGAAAAGCTCGGCCAGCTTCTCGGTCATCACCCCGCCAAGCTCCTCCGCATCGACGATGGTGACGGCGCGGCGGTAGTAGCGGGTGACGTCGTGGCCGATCCCGATCGCGATCAGCTCGACCGGCGAGCGCGTCTCGATCTCGGCGATGACATGGCGCAGATGTCGCTCGAGATAGCTGCCGGCATTGACAGAGAGCGTGGAATCGTCGACCGGCGCGCCGTCCGAGATCACCATCAGGATCTTGCGCTGCTCCGGCCGGGCCAGCAGGCGCTTATGCGCCCAGTCCAGCGCCTCGCCGTCGATGTTCTCCTTGAGCAGCCCCTCGCGCATCATCAGCCCGAGGTTCTTGCGCGCCCGGCGCCAGGGTGCGTCCGCCGCCTTGTAGATGATGTGCCGGAGGTCGTTCAGGCGGCCGGGATTGGCCGGCTTGCCCGATTGCAGCCAGGTCTCGCGCGACAGCCCGCCCTTCCAGGCCCGCGTGGTGAAGCCCAGCAGCTCGACCTTGACGCCGCAGCGCTCCAGCGTCCGCGCCAGGATGTCGGCGCAGGTCGCCGCGACCGTGATCGGCCGCCCGCGCATCGAGCCGGAATTGTCGATCAGCAGCGTCACCACCGTGTCGCGGAAATTCGTGTCCGATTCCTGCCGGAAGGAGAGCGGCTGGAACGGGTCGATGATGATCCGCGGCAGGCGCGAGGGATCGAGCGCGCCCTCCTCCAGGTCGAATTGCCAGGAGCGGTTCTGCTGCGCCATCAGGCGCCGCTGCAGCCGGTTGGCGAGGCGCGCGACGACGCCTTGAAGATGCGCCAGCTGCTTGTCGAGATAGGCGCGCAGGCGCGTCAGCTCCTCGGCGTCGCAGAGCTCCTCGGCGGTGACCGTCTCGTCGAACTTCGTCGTGTACGCCTTGTAGTCGGTCTGCGGCCGGTCATTGGCGCGGCTGTCGCGCGGGCGCGGCGCCTCGCCTGCTTCCTCGGCCTCGGAGCTGTCATCCTCCTCGTCCCAGTCGCCGGCCGGCGCGTCGGCGGCCTCGGAGGCCCCCTCCTGCATCTCCTCGGCGGCGTCCTCGCTGACCTCGGTCTCGGAACGCTCGCCCTGGCTCTCCTGCTCGGCCTCGCCTTCCTGCTGATCCTGATCCTCGGAGGACTGGTCGTTCTCGTCCTCGTCCTCTTCGTCGTCCTGGCCCTGGCTGGTCTGCTCGGCCATGTCGAGCGAGGCCAGCATGTCGCGGACGGTGCGGGCGAAGGCACGCTGGTCCTCGACCGATTTGGCGAGCCGGTCGAGATCGGCACCGGCCTTGCTCTCGACATCGTCGCGCCAGAGCTCGACCAGCTTCTGCGCCGCCTTGGGCGGCTTCAGGCCCGTCAGGCGCTCACGCACCATCAGCGCCAACGCGTCCTCGAGCGGTGCATCGGCGCGGTCGGTGATCTCCTCATAGCGCCCGCCGCGGTGATATCGGTCCTCGAGCATGGCGCCGATATTGCCGGCCATGCCG
>JAEXUU010000184.1 GCA_023452965.1 Pseudomonadota bacterium
GGGGAAAACCATCCGCCCGGAGCGTGTTCCAGCTTTAGAAGTTACGCTGACGCGCTGGAACACGCCCGACTTGGTTAGGCCCGGATCAGGCCGCCGGCTGGCGGCCGATCTCGAAGGAGAACTCACGCTCCTTGCCGTCACGCCAGACGGTCAGCTTGGTCTTGCTGCCCGGCGCGAAGGTGGCGATCTTGCGGGAGAGATCGCGGGCGTCGGCGACCTTCTCGCCATTGACGGCCAGGATCGTGTCGCCGCGCTTCAGGCCGGCCTTGGCGGCCGGGCCATCGACCTGCGCCGAAGCGACGAGGGCGCCCTTGGCATCCTTCAGGCCGATCGCATCGGCAACCTCGGCGGTAACCGGCTGGATCTGCACGCCGATGAAGCCGCGCGCCACCGTGCCGTCCTTCTTCAGCGATTCGACGACGCTGTTGACGGTCGCCGCCGGGATGGCGAAGGCGATGCCGACATTGCCGCCGGAGGGCGAGAAGATCGCGGTGTTGACGCCGACGACCTCACCCTTGAGGTTGAAGGTCGGGCCACCGGAGTTGCCGCGGTTCACAGCCGCGTCGATCTGCAGGAAGTCGTCATAGGGACCCGAGCCGATATCGCGGCCCTGGGCCGAGACGATGCCGGCCGTGACCGTGCCGCCGAGACCGAACGGATTGCCGACCGCCATCACCCACTCGCCGATGCGCGGCTTGGCGCCGGCCAACTGGACGAAGGGGTAGTTGCCGGACTCGTTGACCTTGAGCAGGGCGAGATCGGTACGCGGATCGGTGCCGACGACCTTGGCGGTCAGGGTCTTGCCCTCGTCGGTGACGAGCTCGACCTGGGACGCCTTCTCGACGACGTGGTTGTTGGTGACGACATAGCCGTCCTGGCTGACGAAGAAGCCCGAGCCCTGCGACATCGCGCGACGCTCAGGCGCCGGCCGGCTGGAGCGCGGGTTCTGCTGCTCGTCGAACTGGCGGAAGAAGCGCTCCAGCGGATGGCCGGGCGGCAGGGCGTTCGGGCCGTTCTCACCGTCCTCACCGGTGCTGGCGAGACGCGAGTTGACGCGGACCGACACGACGGCCGGCTTCACCTTCTCGGCGACATCGGCAAAGGACGGAAGCTGCATCTGCACGCCGGAGAGCTGGATCGGCTGGGCGTTGGCGCCGCCATGGCTGGTCAGCAGGTTGTCGGCAAGGCCGGCCATCAGGCCGATGCTCAGCGTCGCGGCGCCGGCGATCAACGCGCCGCGCTTCAGGATCGAGCGGGCGGGAGCCGGCTGGCGGAAGATGTTCTGGGTGTTGTTCTCGTTGGAATTCATGGTGCAAACCTCGGGGGCGGATCGCAGGGTCCTTCCTGCTTCGTCCCGAACACCATGATGGCCGGCGCCTTACCCGGATTTCGCCCAAGCATGACGATTTCGTAAGGTTACGGGCTGCGCGCCGGCAGGCCTAGTCGCGCGTCAGTTCGTCGAGGCGGCGCTGTTCGTCGGCAGTCAGCGCCGGGGTCGCAGCGGCGGGCGCGGCATTCATCCGGCGGCGGCGCCAGAGGAAGAGCAGGCCGGCGGCCAGGATCGTGAAAGGTGCCGCCCAGAGCGCGATCGTGCGTGCATCCATCGGCGGGCGCAGCAGCACGAAGTCGCCATAACGTGCAACGACGAAATCGACGACCGCGCGGTCGCTGTCGCCGGCAACGAGGCGCTCCCGCACCAGGATGCGCAGATCCTTGGCGAGCGGCGCATCGGAATCGTCGATCGACTGGTTCTGGCAGACGAGGCAGCGCAGCCCCGAGGAGATCTCTCGCGCGCGCTGCTCCAGCGCCGCGTTGGGCAGGATCTCGCTGGGCTGGACGGCCAGGGCGGGCCCGGCAAAGGCGAGCCCGAGGCAGATCAGGAGAGGAGCCAGACGCATCCGCCTCACTCCGCAGGCTGCGGCAGGGCGGAGGTCGGCGCAGCCCGGCGCGGCGCGGCCACCCGGAAGCGCCTATCGGTGAGCGAGAGCGCGCCGCCGAAGGCCATGATCAGCGTGCCGATCCAGATCAGCAGGACCAGCGGCTTGTCATAGGCCCTGACGGCGATGCTACCGTCGGCCTCGCGCTCGCCGAGGCTGACATAGGCTTGGCTGAAGCCGTCGCTGCGGATGCCCGCCTCGGTCGTCGGCATGGCGCGCGCCGTATACATCCGCTTCATCGACTCGACCGGCTTCATCTCGCGCTCGCCGGTACGGATCTTGAAGCGTGCGACCTCCTCGGTGAAGTTCGGCCCGGTGCGCGGCGCGATCGATTCCAGCGTGAAGGTGTAGCGGCCACTGGTCAGGCTCTGGCCCGGCTTCAGAATGCCGATGCCCTCGGTGCTCCAGGCGGTCGCGGCGATACCGATCACGGTGACGCCGACGCCGGCATGGGCGAAGGCCGTTCCCCAAATCGAACGCGGCAGTCCGCGGGCGCGCGACCAGATCGCAGCAGCGCCGCTGGCGCGAGAGACGACGCGTTCGCCGAGATCCCAGAACGCGCTCACGACCAGGAAGACGCCGAGCCCGATGCCGAGCGGAGCGAGCACAGGGCCACCGCGCGTCACGGCAAGCAGCGCGATCGTCACCAGTACGGCGAAGCCGAAGGCGAACTGGGCACGCTGGGCGGCACCAAGCAGGTCGCCACGCTTCCAGGCGAGCGACTGGCCGATCGGAAGCAGCAGCAGCAAGGGCACGACCACCGGCAGGAAGGTGGCGTTGAAGAAGGGCGGGCCGACCGAGATCTTGTCGCCGGTGATCATTTCCAGTGCCAGCGGATAGAGCGTTCCGACGAAGACCGTGGCGCAGGCGGTGGCGAGGAAGAGATTGTTGACGACGAGCGCGCTCTCCCGCGAGACCGGCGCGAACAGGCCGCCCTGCCGCAAGAGCGGCGCCCGCCAGGCGAACAGCGCCAGCGAGCCGCCAACGAAAATGATCAGGATCGCCAGGATGAACAGGCCGCGCTGCGGATCGGTGGCGAAGGAGTGCACCGAAGTCAGGACACCAGACCGGACGATGAAGGTGCCGAGCAGCGAAAGCGAGAAGGTCAGGATCGCCAGCAGGATCGTCCAGACCTTGAGCGCGTCGCGCTTCTCCATCACCACGGTCGAGTGGATCAGCGCCGTGCCGGCGATCCACGGCATCAGCGAGGCGTTCTCGACTGGATCCCAGAACCACCAGCCGCCCCAACCGAGTTCGTAATAGGCCCAGTAGGAGCCCATGGAGATGCCGAGCGTCAGAAAGGTCCAGGCCAGCAGCGTCCAGGGGCGGACCGCGCGCGCCCAGACGGCGTCGATGCGCCCGTCGATCAGCGCCGCGACGGCGAAGGCATAGGAGATCGAGAAGCCGACATAGCCGACATAGAGCAGCGGCGGATGGATCGCGAGACCGAGATCCTGGAGCAGCGGGTTGAGATCCTGCCCCTCTGCCGGCGCCGGAACGAGACGGCGGAACGGGTTGGAGGTCAGCAGGGTGAAGGCCAGGAAGGCGACCGTGATCGAGCCCTGCGCGGCCAGCGCGCCCGCCCGCAACCGCGCCGGAAGCGAGCGCCGCGAGAGCGCGACCATCGCGCCGAACAGCACGAGGATGAGAACCCAGAGCAGCATCGAGCCCTCATGGTTCCCCCAGGTCGAGGTCAGCTTGTAGATCAGCGGCTGCGTCGAATGCGAGTTCGAGGCGACGTTCTCGACCGAGAAATCCGAGACGAAATAGGAGAAGACCAGGCTGCCGAAGGCGACCGAGACGAGCAGGAAGCAGGCGATGGCGGCGGCGGGGCCGACCGAGGCCAGGACGGGATCCTGGCGGGCGACGCCCCAGAGTGGCACCACCGTCTGGATGACGGCGACGCCCAGTGCCAGCGCCAGCGCGAAGTGACCAATCTCGACGATCATCGTTCCGCCCTACTTCGCCGGCGCCGCTGGCGTGGCGGCGTCCGCCCCCGCCTTCGCGTCACCCGGCTGCCAATGACCCTGCTTCTTCAAAGCGTCCGCGACCTCGCGGGGCATGTAGTTCTCGTCGTGCTTGGCGAGCACGGAATCGGCGCGGAAACGGCCGGGCGCCTCGAGCACGCCTTCGGTGACGACGCCCTGCCCCTCGCGGAAAAGATCAGGCAGCAGGCCGGTATAGTTGACCGTCACCGTGGTCTTGGCATCGGTGATGGTAAAGCTGACCTTCTGTCCGGGGGAACGGATGACCGAGCCCTCCCCGACCAGCCCGCCGAGACGCAGGCGCGTGCCCGGAGTCAGCCCCTTCTCGACGATTTCGGTCGGGCCGTAGAAGAAGACGATGCTGTCGCGCAGCGCATAGGCGACGAGACCCGCGGAGAGCGCGAGCACCGCGCCGGCGGAGGCGATCATCGTCATCCTGCGCTGCTTGCGCGTCATGCCCTTGCGTGCCGGAGCGGGGGAAAAGCCGGTCTGCGCCGTCATCGGGCCGCCTCCTGCAAGCCGAGTTCGCCTGCGAGCGTGCCGAGCGCGGCCAGGGCGTCGGCGTCCGCCGCCAGTCGCTCGCGCGCGGTCGCCAGCGATTTGAGTGCCGCGGGCTTCTCGCCGAGGACAGACTGCGAGCGGATCAGGCGAGACCATTCCGCCAGGGTGCCTCCACCTTCGCCGAGTCTGGCGGCGAGGCTGTCGACCATGCCGCGGACCGCGGCCGCCTGGTCCTGCACCGGCAGGTTGGCGATCGCAGCCGCCGCGGCCGGGTCGGAAGGGCCTTGCAGGGATTCGAGGCGAGCCTTCACGGCCCCCGTCCAGGGCGCGTCCGCCGGAGCTTCCGCGAGCAGCGCCTTGAGCGAGGCGACGGCGCCCGGAATGTTGCCGTCCTGCTCCTGGCCGATCGCCAGGAAGAAGCGGGCGCGGGCGTTCGCAGGGTCGAGCTTGACCGCCTCGGCGAGGCTCTCGCGCGCCCCGGAGGTGACCACGCCGCCCGCGGCGAGGATCAAGGCCTCGCCCTGGCCGGCATGGCGCTCGGCGGTCGGCCCGTCATGGCGGATCGCGGAAGCAAAAGCCTTGGCGGCGTCCTCGAAGCGGCCCTGCCGAAGATAGACCGGCGCGAGCACCGACCAGCCCTTGCCGTCAGTGGGGTTGGCAGCGAGATGGCTCTCGATGCGCGCCAGCGCGATCGCGAAATCCTGCCCGGCGGCATCGAACTTGAGGCGCGCCGCCAGCGGCTGGTCCGGCATGGTGGGCGAGCCATAGGCGCCATAGACGAGCAAGGCCAGCAGCGGCACGCAGGAG
>JAEXUU010000188.1 GCA_023452965.1 Pseudomonadota bacterium
CAGTTTCGTCCACGTCTCGAGCGGCGGCGTTTCGCCGGAGCAGAAGATTCCGCTCGGGCCGGGCTACCAGGTGCCGCTGGCGCGGGCGGTGAAGGCCGCGACCGGGCTGCCGACCATCGCGGTCGGGCTGATCACCGAATACGAGCACGCCGAGGCGATCGTCGCCGGCGGCGATGCCGACATGGTCGGGCTGGCGCGCGGCATTCTCTACGATCCGCGCTGGCCCTGGCATGCGGCCGCCCATCTCGGCGCCAGCGTCAGGGCGCCGAAGCAATATCTGCGCTCGCAGCCGCGGCAGTTGAAGGAGTTGTTCGAGAGCTGAACCGTCAACTCTCAACACGGGTCATCCCGGACGAGCGGCGAAGCCGCGCCGATCCGGGATCCATGCCGGAACCCTTCCGAAAGAGGTTCCGGAATGGATCCCGGGTCTCCCTTCGGTCGCCCGGAATGACTTGGAGAGAAGTTTGAATGCGGGAGCCGGGCTTAATCGCCCGGCTGGGCTCCGTCATAGCCGCCGATGATCACGAGATCGACCGGGCCGACCTTGGCGAGGTGCTGCACCGCCGCCTGGTATTCCGGCGATTCGTAGCAGGCACGGGCCGTCGCTTCGTCCTTGAACTCGATGACGACGTTGTGCTTGCGGCCCTCGCCACGGGCGAGCTTGTATTCGCCGCCGCGGACGATGAACTTGCCGCCATACTTCGCGAAGGCGATGGCGTTGAGCGAGCGGTAGGTCGCGTATTCCGCCTCGTTCTGCACGTCGAGGCGGGCGATCCAGTAGCCCTTCGCCATGATCAGACCCCTTCGACGACGACGATGTCGATCTCGCCGGCGCCCTCGCGCAGCTTGCGGACCTCGGCATATTCCGGCGACATCGCGTAGGCCTTGGCCGCGGCGAAGTCGGCGAACTCGATGACGACGTTGCGGGCCGTGCCCGAGCCTTCCGCCACCGTCATCTGGCCGCCGCGGACCAGCGGCGTGCCGCCATATTGCTTGATCGCTTCCGAGGCCTTGGCGGCATAGGCCGCCCACTGCGTCGCGTTGGTGACCTTGGCGCGCGCGATCACATATCCCTTGGGCATTTCGGCTTCCATTTCCGTTTGGATGGGGGGCGAAGCTTAGGCGGCGCCGGCGATCTCGTCCATGATCGCGGCCGCCGCTGCGCGCGGGTCGGCTGCGCGAATGACGGGACGCCCGATCACCAGATGGTCCGCACCGGCGGCGATGGCCTCGCCCGGCGTCAAGGTGCGCTTCTGGTCGCCGGCGGCGCTGCCGGCCGGGCGGATGCCGGGCGTGACGATGACCATGTCGGGGCCGATGACGCCGCGGACGATCTCGGTTTCGGCGGCGGAGCAGACGATGCCGTCGACCCCGGCGATGCGGGCCTGCTGGGCGCGCATGCGCACGAGGTCGCGCACGGCGAGGCCGTAGCCGGCATCCTTGAGATCGCCATCGTCATAGGAGGTGAGCGCGGTTACGGCGAGCAGCTTCATGGCGGAGTCGCCGCGCCCCTCGACCGCGCCGCGCATGGTCTGCGGATAGGCGTGCACGGTCAGGAAGGTGACGCCAAGCTTGGTCAGCGATTCCACCCCTTCGGTGACGGTGTTGCCGATGTCGTGCAGCTTGAGGTCGAGGAAGACCTTCTTGCCCTCTCCGATCAGCTGGCGGGCGAGGTCGAGCCCGCCGGCGAAGGCGAGCCGGTAGCCGATCTTGTAGAAGCTCGCCTGGTCGCCGAGCGTCGAGACGATGCGATAGGCGTCCCAGATCGTCGGCACGTCGAGCGCGACGATCATGCGGTCCCGAAGATCGTTGATTTTCTGCGCCATGGCCCTGTCCTCCTCGCTGCCCGGCGGCGATGGGGCACGATTCGACGCCGGACGCAAGCCGGGCACAGCATTCCGTTACGACAGGCGATGGGTTAGTCTTACCGGCGCAGGAGCAAGATCAGCTCAGTGCCCCATGCCTTCGCCGTCGGCCTGCCCAGCTGCCCTCGCGAGGAGCCGTCATGCCAATCCATGTCACGTTCAGCGCCCCGATCAGCAACAGCTGCACGGCAGAAAGCGCGCAGCTGATCCACACCGGCAGCACTGCCGCCCCCAACGGGCTGCGCACCCGCTCCCAGTCCGACGACATCACATTCACCAAGCAAACTGACTTCCTCTCGGCGAAGCTGATGACGCATGCCGCTAAGGGAACCGAGTTCGAGACCGTCACGATCGAGCTGCGCAAGCAAGGGCACCCTACGCCCTATATGATCTACACACTCTCGAAGACGATCATTGCAGACTACAGTTTTACCACCGGCGGCTCGGTCCCGTATTAGACGATCGGCCTCCAAGCCATGAGCATCAACTGGCGGTTCTTCAACTAGCTGCGGTTGGCGCGATGCCTGACTGCCTCGTCCGGCCGGGGCCGCTTCAGGCTGCGCCGCTCAGCACCTGCGCGAAGACCTTTGCCCAGACGTCGGGTGTCTGCGCGCCGGAGACGGCGAGCTTGCCGTCGACGATGAAGAAGGGCACCCCGGTGACGCCGACCTGCTGCGCATGGGCCTCGAGGCCGATCACCGTCTCGCGCAACTCGTCATTGGCGAGTTCGTCGCGCGCCGCCCGTTCGTCGTAACCCTGCTCGCCCGCGATCGCGACGAGCGTGTCGAGATCGCCGATGTCGCGGCCGTCCTGCCAATAGGCC
>JAEXUU010000248.1 GCA_023452965.1 Pseudomonadota bacterium
TTTCCCGAGCAGCTTCTGCACGCGCACCGCATAGGCGAAGCAGAACCAGATGCTGAGCGCGATCACGAAGATCGCCAGCAGGCTCGCCAGCACGAAGATGAGCTCGCCGGAGGAGCCGGTGAAGGTCGCGCGCGACAGCCCGATGCTGATCGTGACGGCGATCGTGCCGGGGCCCGTCGTCAGCGGCAGGGTCAGCGGGTAGAAGGCCTGGGACATCAGATCCGTGCGGGGCACAGCGTCCGCGGTCTCGATATCCTTCTGGCTGCCTTCGTTGAGCAGCTTCCAGCCGGAGACGGCGACGATCAGACCGCCCGCCACGCGCAGGATCGGGATCGAGATTCCATAGAACTGGAGGACGAGCGAACCGAGAAGGAACGAGCCCATCAGGACGAAGAGCGAGTTCACGGCGATGCGGCGCGCGAGAACGCGCCTGGTTTCGGCCGCTGCGCCGCGCGTCAGCCCAAGGAAGACGAGGGCCGAGCCCGGTGGATTGACCACGGGAAAGATGGCCGCGAGCACGATCAGGAATGTGTTGACCGCAGCCGGCATGCAAACCTGCCCAGGATCGAGCGGACCACAATCCCGGGACTATGGCATGATCGGAGCGCTGTGCCGAATGCGTGGCGGCGTTCGACGGCCTAGTGGCGCGTCTCTTTCTCGCGCTCGCCGCTCATCGACTCGACGGTAATCGCGGTCTTCACCGGCATGCCGATCATCCGGCCGACGATGGCCGGCAGCGGCATGCGGGCATGGGCGGCCTTCATCAAGGCGAGCCCGGCGAGGATGTCGGCCGGGAAGGGCGTGACCTTGCGGCTCGCCATGTCGACATGGAGCGAGAGGTTCTCCGAGGTGGCCGCCAGCCAGCCTTCGCTGGCATGGCGCATCTCGAGATAGAAATGCAGCCGCTTCTCGTCGAAGGCGATGAGCTGGGCGGTGACCCGGACCTGATCGCTCTCGGTCAGCTCGCGCTTGTAGAGGATGTGGCATTCGGCCGCGAAGACCGAGGCGTTGCGGGTCTCGACATAGTCATGGTTGAGGCCGATGAGCGAGAACAGCTCGTCCACGGCCCGGTCGAACAGGACGTGGTAATAGGCCATGTTGAGATGACCGTTGTAATCGATCCATTGCGGCTCGACGCGCATGTTCGACGAGACAAAGGGCGCGAAGAAAAGGGCGGTCGTGCGGGGTTCGTCATGCATGGGCGCCTCCTCTTGCTCTCGCTTCACCAATCGCGAGCCTGCCCCGGAGCCCTGCGCTACAGACCTGCCCGGCTTCGCAGCTTGGCACTTGCCGTTGCTCACGGCGCGCGGGAAAACAGCGCCATGGCGGCTGCTCGAAAGCCGAACGATTCCAGACTAGGCGATCCTTTCAGGTCATGACAATGCACTCTCCCGCCGCGATGGCTCAGACCCCCCCTGTCCCTGCCGCAGAGCTGCCGCCTTCGGCCCAGGCAATTGCGGTTGTCACGCAGGAACTCGCCGCTCGCTTCGGTAACCGTCTGGTAACCAGTCTGGCAGTTCGTCAGCAGCACGGGCATACCCTGACCTGGATTCCGAACCAGCCGCCGGACGCAGTGGTCTTCCCGCAGAGCACCGACGAGGTGTCCGCCATCGTGAAACTCTGCGCGGCGCATGGGGTTCCGGTGATCGCGTTCGGGACCGGCACCTCGCTCGAGGGCCATGTCAACGCGCCCTATGGCGGCGTCTGCATCGACATGGGCCAGATGAAGAAGGTCGTGGCCGTGCATGCGGAAGACCTCGACTGCGTCGTCGAGGCGGGCGTGACGCGTAAGGAACTGAACGAGCATCTGCGCGACCAGGGCCTGTTCTTCCCGATCGATCCCGGCGCCGACGCCTCGATCGGCGGCATGGCGGCGACGCGCGCCTCCGGCACCAATGCCGTGCGCTACGGCACGATGAAGGACAATGTGGTCGCGCTGACGGCGGTGATGGCCGATGGCGCGATCGTGAAGACGTCGAGCCGGGCCCGAAAAACCTCGGCCGGGTACGATCTGACGCGGCTGCTCGTCGGCTCGGAAGGCACGCTCGGCATCATCACCGAGGTGACGCTGAAGCTGCACGGCATCCCCGAGGCGATCTCGGCCGGCGTCTGCCCGTTCCCGTCGGTCAAGGCGGCCTGCGACGCGACCATCGTCACCATCCAGTCCGGCCTGCCGGTGGCGCGGATCGAGCTCGTCGACGACGTGATGATGCGCGGCGTCAACCTGCACTCCAAGCTCGGACTGCCGGAGACGACGATGCTGTTCGTCGAGTTCCACGGTTCGGAAGAGGGCGTGAAGGAGCAGGCCGAGCGCTTCGGCGAGATCGCCGCCGAGTTCGGTGGCGGGCCGTTCGACTGGGCGACCAAGGCGGAGGATCGCACCAAGCTCTGGCAGGCACGGCACGACGCCTACTGGGCGGCGCGCACGCTCCGGCCGGGTGCTGAATCGGTCGCGACCGATGTCTGCGTACCGATCTCGCGGCTGGCGGACTGCGTCGAGGAGACCAAGCGCGACATCGAGGCGCTCGGGCTGATCGCGCCGATCGTCGGCCATGTCGGCGACGGCAATTTCCATACCCAGCCGATGGTCGACCTTTCCAAACCCGAGGAGGTGGCGGTCTGCCAGGACTTCATCGACCGTCTGGTCAAGCGCGCGCTCGCCATGGGCGGCACCTGCACCGGCGAGCATGGCGTCGGCCAGAAGAAGATGAAGTACCTCGAGGCCGAGCATGGGGCGCCGGCGCTGGCGGTGATGCGCCTGTTGAAGCGTTCGCTCGACCCGCAGAACATCCTCAATCCGGGTAAAATCGTCACGTTGTGAAAATATCGGTGGCGGCAGGAGGGTTATCTCTTCAGGGAGGTCGTGATCCTGCCGCGACTTGGGTGCATGATCGCGCGCGTGATGAACAGAATGTTGCAAGAGCGTGCGTGAGGCCCTGACCTTCCTGGCCGGGCTGTTGGTGGCGGCGTTGCTGGCGGCGCTGCTCGGGCCCGGCTTTGTCGACTGGCGGGAGTATCGCAACCATTTCGAGCAGCGCATCGGCGCGGCGCTCGGGCTGGAGACGCGCATCGCCGGCGATATCGGCCTGCGCCTTTTGCCATCGCCGCGCCTGACCTTGCGCGGGGTCAAGCTGGGTGCTGCCGATGGCGAGAGCAGCGCGGCGACTATCGAGCGCCTCACGGTCGAGCTCGCTTTGTCGGCACTGGCGCGCGGCGATTTCCGCCTGACCGAGGCGGAAGCGGACGGCATGGCGCTCACCCTGGTCACCGACGCCAAGGGAGCGGTGCTGATGCCGCCGCGCCATGGCACGGGACTGCCGGCTGCGACGGCGATCGACAACTTCGCGATCCGCCGCTCGGCCATCATCTGGCGCGAGGGCGACAAGCCGGCGCAGGTGCTGGCGCCTATCTCGGTCGATCTCGCCGCTGCCGGCCTCGGCGGGCCCTGGCGGGTCGAGGGCGAGGTCGCGGGGGCATCGCTGCGGCTCGCCACCGGCGAGGCCGAGGCCGACGGCCGCCTGCGCGCCAAGATTTTCGTTACCGGCGAGCAGAACCAGGTTTCGTTCGACGGCGCGCTCGCCCTGCCGCTGGCTGGCGGGCAGCTGCAGCCATCGCTCCAGGGCGCCTTCACGCTGACGCCAGGCGGGGCGCTCAGCCTTTCCGGCACAGTCAGCGGCGGGCACCGCCAGCTCGATTTCAGCGGACTCGCGGTCGAGATCGCCGGCGGGGCGGCGCGGCTGGAGGGCGAGGGCCGCCTCCTGCCGGCGACGGGCTCCGGCGGGTTTCAACTGCGGGCACGGCGGATCGACGCCGACGCGCTGATCGAGGCGCTCGGGCAGAGGCCGGGCTTCGAGCGTGCCCTGCAGGCGCTGCCGGGGGCGCTCGATCTTACGCTCGATCTCGACCAGATCGCCTGGCGCGGCGAGGACCTGAGCGGTTTTGCCCTGCGCGGGCGCCTGAGCGAGGCCGGGATCTCGGGCGGGAGCGCCAACGTGCGCATCGCCAATGCGACGCTGGAAGCGACCGGCGATCTTGGCGACAATGGCTTTCGTGGCGAGCTTTCGCTGAAGGCGCCGGATGCGCGGCGCGCGGCACTGGCACTGGGCCGGCTCGGCGTCGAGCCGGCGCTGGCCGACAGCTTCGCCGCGTTCCGCGAGTTCGAAGGCACTGCGGCGCTGCACTGGCGCGACGAGCATCTCGCCGTCGAGCGGCTGAGCGCGAAGAGCGCCTCGGGCCAGCGCCTCGAGGGGTCGGCGGCGGTCACGCCCGGCAAGCTCGAAGCGAAGCTGCGGCTGGACGGGCTCGACCTCAACAATCTGCCGCCGGGCGAGAGCCTGACGGGCCTCGCCGGCGGGCGCGACCTCGCACTCGACCTGACGCTGGGCGGCGTGCGCTATCGCGCGACCGCGCCGGGCTCGGCACGGCTCGCTTTGGCTCGGGAAGGGCGCGACTGGCGGCTCAGCCGTTTGTCGGTCGAGGGCTTCGGCGGCGTCCGCGTCGAGGGGCAGGGCGCCCTGCTGCCGGATGGCGGCGAGATCAGCGGCCGGATCCGCGCGCCGCGCTTCGCCGCGCTGGCGGCGCTTGCAGGGCCGTTGCTGCCGGAGCAGGCGAGGCGGATCCTGCCGCGCATCGAGGACGGGCTCGCGGGGCTCGACGCGAGCTTCAGGCTCGCCCGCGCGCCCTCGGGCGAGACCAATCTCGTCGCCGAGGGGGCGGCACAGGCAGGCCGGCTGGGGCTGAACGGGCGCCTCGGTTCGGCAGGCGAATGGACGGGCGGCGAATTGCGCCTGGCGCTCGATGATCGCCGCCGCGCCTTTGCCGCCTTCGGCCTGCCGCGTCCGGCGCAGGGCGGGCCCGGCGAGCTCAGGCTTGATTTCGGTTCGGGCGGCCCGGTGGGCTCGCTGACCGGGCCGGGACTTGCGCTCGTGCTGGAAAGCGCGGGCGACGGCGCGCGGATGAACCTGCAGGCCGGCGGACCCGGCCAGGTGATGCCGGACGGTTTGGCGCGCCTCTTGCCCCAAGGACTGATCGATGCCTCCGGCCGTGTTCGCGGCGGCGAGGAGACCGGGCTCGACAATCTCGTCGTGAACAGCGGCGGGCGTACCGTGCGCGGCGCCCTGACGCTCGGTGCGGAAGGACAGATCGGCGGGTCTCTGGCGCTGCCGACCCTGGCCCTGCAGCCGCTGCTGGCAGCGACGCTCGGCGTCGCGCCGCCGACACCGGGCAGCATATGGTCGCCGGCACGTTTCCAGCCGGCGCCCGGGCTCGGCGAGATCAGGCTGGCGATCACGACGGAGCGGCTCGCGCTGACCGAGCAGATCGCCCTCGACAAGGCCGGATTCGAGCTTTCGGCCGGGAGGGATGGCCTCTCGATCAGCAAGCTGAGCGGCCGCCATGCCGGCGGGGAGGTCGGCGGCGGGCTCGCCCTGCGGCGAGAGGGCGGGCTCGCCCAGCTCAGCGGCCAGCTCGCGCTTCAAGGGCTCGACCTTGCGGTGCTGACCGGCGGCTCTCTCACCGGCAAGCTCTCCGGCCGGTTCGAGGCCGGCGGCTCGGGCGAAAGCCCGGCAAGGCTGATCGCCGGGCTCGGCGGCGCAGGCTCGATCAGCGTGAGCGGGGCCGGGATGACCCGGTTCGACCCCGCGGCGCTGTCCCGCGTCATTTCCGCGACCGGGGACGATGCGTCCGAGAGCGAGACGGAACGGCTGCAGGACCGGATCGGCGCGGCGCTCGAGCAGGCGAGCTGGCCGCTCGGCGATGTCACCGTGCCGTTCACCCAGGCTGGTGGCGTGCTGCGCGTCCAGCCGGTTACCTTCGAACGGGCGGGGCTGCGCGCCGAGGCCAGCGGCACGGTCGACTGGCGGGCGATGAACCTCGACCTGCGCCTGGCGCTGCGCCCGCTCGCCGCGCCGCCGAAGGACTGGCCGCAGCAATTGCCGCAGGTCGGCGTTGCCTGGCGAGGCCCGATCGCGGCGCCGCGGCGCGAGACCGATGTGGCGGCGCTGTCCAATGTCGTCGCGGCGCGTGCGCTGGCCAAGGAGATCGCACGCGTCGAGGCTTTCGAGGCGGACCAGCGCGAGCGCGCCATGCATGCGCGTCGTCTGCGGGCCGAGCGCGAGATGCGCGAGAACGAGCGCAAGCTCGGCGAGTTCCTGAAAGCGGAGGAAGAGCGGCGCCTCGCCGAGGAGAAGCGGGCCGAAGAGGCACGTAAGGCGGAGGAGGCAAGGCTCGCCGAGGAAGCCCGCAAGGCCGAGGCTGCGCGACGGGCCGAGGAGGCGCGGCTCGCCGAAGAGGCTCGCAAGGCCGAGATTGTCCGCAGGCTGGAAGAGGCACGCTTTGCCGAGGAAGCGCGCAAGCTTGAGATCGCGAAGCGGCAGGAGGAAGCGCGCAAGGCCGAGGAGGAGCGACGCAAGGCGGAAGCCGACGAGCGCGCGCGGCAGGCGGCGATCCGCGCCGCGATCGAAGGCCGGTCCGGACCGATGATCCTGCAGGGCGCGCCGTCCTCCTATATCCCGGGCGATCCCTATGTCAGGCCGCGCAGCGAAGCGCCGCCGCTCGCCCCGCCACTGGAGATCCAGCCTGTGCCGCGGCCGCTCTCGCGCTCGCCATTGCCGAACTGATCCGACGCGCTGGCAAACCGGTTGAGCAATCCCGGATGTCGGGCCAGCATTTCTCCGCAAGCCTTTGAACAGGTAGGCCTTCTGCTGGCTGCTCGCCTCAGCTCCCCCGGATCAGCTTGAAAGCGATCGCCCACATGGTGGCCGCGACGATGCCGTCGAGAATTCGCCAGGCCGCCGGATTGGCGAAGAGCGGGCGCAACCAGCGGGCGCCATAGCCGAGCCCGAAGAAGAACAGGAAGGAAGCGGTCATCGCGCCGGCGGCGAAGATCAGCTCCTGACCGGGAAACTGGCTGGCGATGCTGCCGATCAGCAGGACCGTGTCGAGATAGACATGCGGGTTGAGCCAGGTCAGGGCGGCACAGGTCGCGAGGCTCGCCGACAGGCTGGCGCCGCCGGCGGTGCCGACCGCCAGGGCCTCGGAAGAGCGGAGCGCCGAAAGCAGGCTGCGGGCGCCGTACCAGACCAGGAAGGCGGCGCCGCCATAGCGTAGCGCCGGTTCGAGCAGAGGCAGCACCGCCGTCGCCTGCCGGAGGCCGATGACCCCGGCCAGGATCAACACCGCATCGGAGAGGGCGCAGGT
>JAEXUU010000263.1 GCA_023452965.1 Pseudomonadota bacterium
CTGGCCGATCATCTGGGTGGCCGGCGCGCTGCGCAGCGAGGCGCGCATGCGCCCGAGCAGCAAGAGCAGGGGGCCGGCCGCCTTGAGCATTGGATTGGCGTTCGGCGTGAGCATCTGCTCGCGCTTCGGCAGGGCTTGCGGGGCATAGCCCGGTGGAGGCGGGGCGCTCGGCCGCGGGGTCGAGAGCCACTCCTCGCCGCCGGGAACGCCGGGTGAGGGCGGCGCGGCATGCGGGTACTGGGGCGCCGTCGACGGGTTGTAGCCATAGGGCGAGGCCGGCTGCGGCGGGTAGCCCGGCGTGGCGGCCTGGGGATCGGGGCCTGACGGTGGAGGCGCTCGCCTTCCGGCGGGGTTCGGCTTGATGATCGTTCGGTCCGAGCGGCCGAACGGATCGTACGGCGAGCCCTTGTCGCTCATCTCCTGCCCTCGAGCACGGCCCAGAGCTCCATTTCGAGGTCGGGCCAGTCACCTGAGAAGTGCATGCCGATCGAACTTGCCGTGCTGAACTCCGGCCAGAGCGGCGACGTGCGGTCGAGATAGAAGTAGACGTGGTCGGTCAGCGCCCGGAGCTGCGGCGGCGGCGTCGGCAGATGGACGAGGTTGATGCCCGGCAGGTGGGCATGGACGATCTCGTTCATCTTGGTATTGGGGCCGACCTTGAAGAGATGCGGGAACTGCGCCTGGATCTCGGTCAGCGGCCGGCGCGCCGCGACCTCGAGGATCAGCGTCGCATTGCGCACCAAGGCCCGGTCGCGGATAGTCGACATGAAGGCGTTGGGCGCACGCTCGACGATTTCGAGGCGGATGGCGCGGCGGCCTAGCTGTGCCGAGAGAAAGTCCTGGATTTCGCGCACGACCGGCGTGAAGCAGCCTTCGAGGTCGTCATGATCATAGGTCGGGTAATCGCGGGCGCGGCGCTCGGCGGTGGTGAAGGTGGCGAGCTCCCCGGCGATGGCAAGCAAGGTCACGAACAGGCGCTCGGGGTGCACGAAGCGCGAGCCGCGCATGTGCTTCAGCACCGGGATGTGCCGGTTGAGCATCTGCAGGATGAAGTAGTCGGCGCTCTGCAGGCCGCCGCCCGCCGTCGGGTCCGCAGCGTAGCGGGCAAGCTCTTCCAGCTTGTTGTCGATCCAGCCGATGACCCGGTCCATCCAGCCGTCGACGACCGGATGGGCCGAGCAGACCAGGATCGGCGGGGCGAACTTCTCGTCGAACAGGACGGCGCGATCGCGTACTTCCAGGATGCGGCCGAGGGCAAGGCCGACAAAGCCGGGCTTGGCGGTCTTGCGCAGCTCCAGCGCCATGCGCGGATGGGCGATGTCGATCTCCTCCTCGATCCGCAGCGAGGCGGTGGAGTCGATCAGCATTTCCGTGGACGGAAAGAAGCGGCTGGCGCTGCCGTTCAGGCTGTCCTCGACCTCGCGGGTATTGGCCGAGGCGAGCGGCAGCGAGAGCCAGGCGACCTGCCCCGCGGCATTGTCCGGCACTTCGATCGCCGGCGGCAGCGGCGAGTTGTCGGGCATGGCGAAGGGGGTGCCGTCCGGCATCACGCCGCCGGCGCGGCGCAGGCCGATGCGGCTTTGCTGGGCGAGGTCGCGGTCGATCTCCAGCACCGAAAACCCCCACGGGTAGGGCGTGGTGTGCCGGACGCGGTTTTCCAGCAGGTTCTCGAGGTAGCGGTCGTTCTGCTGCAGATGGTGCGGTCGCAGGAACAGGCCTTCAGACCAGACAACCTTGCTGTACCACGACATCCGGTTCTCGCTATCTCTAGGCTAGGGCAGAAGCATATACAGCTCGTCAACCAGCGTCACCCTGCAACGTGACGTATTCGCGAGGCGCCACTTCAGCAGTCGGAAGCGCTTTCGCTGCGGCAGGGGTACGAAACCGTCGCAAGCCGGGGCAGATGGCTGTAGGTTGACGGCTGCACGCAGCCTTGTGTGGTGGAGCAGGAGCATGATGCAGGCCTCACAAGCGCTGGATTGTGATCGCGGCGGGCGCTTTCAGGCCTTCCACGGCGTCTGAGATGGGCAAGCGCAGCTCTCCCGATCCGGTTGTCGAGCAGGCCGAGTTCTTTCGGCTGGTGGAAGTCGAGCGTTTCCAGAGCGATCCGGACCTTGCGATCTGGCACGGACGCTCGCGCAATGCCCGGGTCGCGAAGGTGCTCGCCTTCATGGTCCTGATCCGGGCCCCCGGACGGCCCGGCAGGCCGCTGTCCGCGGCGCCGATGGTGGTCTGCAAAGGGGCCAGCCAGCAGTTCTTCAGCGCTACCGGCGACGATCAGGCCGCGCATCTGCTGCCGGGGCAGCTCTTGATCGACAATGCCGAGCCGTGGCTCTACCTGCAAGGCGAACCGGCCCGGCTGCTCCAGAACGAGTTCGCCTATGTCGAGCCCATCCACGCCAACTTCAACCGTGCGGACTGGTGGGCGGAGCGGAGCGGCATGGTCGAGGCCTTCGCCGATGCCTGCCGCGCGGTGCTGACGGGAACCGGCTCGCCCGAGCGCGATGTCGCCGACGCCTATGCCCGGATCTGGACGCCGGGAGCCCTGGCCGGGATCGCCGCCGGCGAGGCCGCGCTACGCGTCAAGCCGCAGGTGCCAGAGCTCGTCTTCGAGGAGCCCGACGGCACCAACCACAACATGATCGCGAACCTCGAGGAGAGAGGCACGGCGATGAACGAAAAGAGCCTGCGTAACCGCTTCGAGCAGTTGAGCATGCTCGATTACTATCGGGCGAGCTTCGACGAAACGCCGCGCGAGCTTGAGCCGCAGGCGATCCGCATGCTGCTTGGACTGTGAGCGCGGTCAGGCTCAGCGACCGCCGCGGTCGTAGCACTCGGCGAAATAGAGCATGAACGCGTCGACCAGTCCGTCCTCATAGGGGGCGGTCTTGGCCTCCCACCGCGCGACATAGGCGTCCCAGAGCTTACTCTTGCGCGAGGAGAGCAGGCCTTCGAGGCCGCGCTCGGTACTGACGCTTTCCGAGACGGCCTGGGGATCGAGATCCTCGACCAGCATGCGCAGCGCGTGCTGCATGGCCGAGTAGGTCTTGATCTGGTGGATTTTCAGATCCTTGAAGCTCTCCTCGAACGCCTTCTGGGCGTTGAGATAGCCACTGGTCGGCCGTCCGAAGATCAGTTTCAGTGCATCGTCGATCGTCGGCGAGAACTTCAGCGGGTTGTTGTCCTGCGCCTGGATCATCGTCTGGTTGGCGCTGCGGGCAACCCGCTTGCTTTCGGCCCGCGCCGCCAGCAGCTGCTTCAGCTCGACCGCGATCAGCCGCATCAGCATGCCGGTCTGCTCGGCGAAGGCGCCGGGGTCCTGCCATGCAAGTTCCTCAGCCGGCAGGCCGGCGCCCCGCGCGAAGCGAGCGATGAACTCGGCCGGGGAGATCGCGGGCACGCCTGCCGGAACAGGCTGAGGAGGCTGCGAGGGCGTCGGCGGCGTTTGATGGGGCGGCGCACCGAAGCCGGATGGCTGCGGGGCGGTGGTCACCGGCTCGCCCCAGGGATCGGCCGCCGGCGGCTGGCTTAGCGGCCGGCGTGGTGTCGGGATCGGGGCGATCGGCTCGGGTTCAGGCGCCGCTGGCGGTCGATAGGGCGCCCAGGCGAGATCGTCCTGCCGGGGCGGCGCGGGGGTAGGCGGCGGAGCAGAGGGGGTGAAGGACGGAGGGGCCGTGTCGGCGGGGTTGGGGATGTCGGCCGCCCAGTCGATGAAGCCGGCATGGACCGGCTTGTATTTGTGCGGCGGCATCAGGTCGCGGCGCGCGATCGGCGGAGCCTCGTCGCCGTTCCCGTCCCAGAGGGATTGTCCTGGCGGTGGCGGGGTGGGCGGGCGCTCGGCCATCGCGGCGGCCTGGCGGTCCGCCTCGTCGATGGTCACCGCGATGATGTAGTGGCCGATCTCGAGCCGGTCGCCATGCTGCAGCCGATAGGGCGATTGCACCCTGTGGGCTGCGCCGTTGACGAAGGTGCCGTTGGTCGAGATGTCGCGCAGCCAATAGGCGTTGTCGCGATAGCGGATTTCGCAATGCCGGCCGGAAATGGCGCGCGTCGGGTCGGGCAGCGCCCAGTCGAGATGCGGGGCGCGGCCGATATCACGGCCGCGCCCTCCGCTCAATGTCACGCTGAGCGGGCCGCCATCGGGCAGCGAGGTCTCGTTCTCGATCGTCAGCGTCAGCGCCATCTGGAAATGCCCGTATCGCTGTCACAAGGCTTCCGCCGCTCCGGCGGCATGACCACGCCAGCTCTACGTCCGCGTTCCGCCGCCTTCGTCATCGACCAAACGAAAGCATGCTTCGACGCAATTCCGCAATGCGGCATCACGCTCGCGCGCCGGAACACGGCCGAGCGCGGTTAACACCGCGATACGCGCCGTCTTGGCCGTGAGGTCGGGTGGGCAGGGGACCGCATGGTTCGCGAGCATGCTGCCGCCGGAATAGCCCGCTGCCCAGGCGACCCAGGTACCGGGCTCGGCACTGTCGCCGGCTTCGGCGGTATCGAGAGCGGCACGGCGCAGGGCGTCGCCGGGATCGCGAACCCAGGCCTCGGCGGCCTGCAGGCCGGGATCGGCCGATGCTCCGGATGGCCGCATGCGCTGGACGCTCTGCAGGGCCCACCAGACGGCTTCGCGCCGCGGCAGTAGGAAGGCGCAGAAGCCAATGGCCTGCTGGGGCTCCGTCCCTGCCGCGAGGCGGGTGAGGAAGGTCAGAGGCGGCTCGGTGGTGGGCGGAGTGCCTACGAGCTGGCGCAGCGCCGGGAAGCTCTCGAAGACCTCGCGGGCCGAACTGAAGCGGAGGCGGGACATTTCTTGCTCGGCTGCACCTTGCTCAGTTGATCTTGACGATGCCGCCCGTGACGATCGTGGTCGCGTCGGCGTGGACCTCGGTCTTGATGGTGCTGGTCACCTTGATGGTCGGCGACGAGATCGTGATGTCGGTCGGCGTCATGGTGATGGTGCTCTGGCCGCAGACCAGCTTGATCTCCAGGGCGGCCTCGACATAGCGCTTGCCGTCCTTGACGTGCAGCTTGTCGCTGCCGCCCATGATCTGGGTGGTGCGGGTGAAATCGGTCGCTCCGCCTTCGAATTTCTCGCCGACATCGCGGGTCTCGCTGTTGAAGACCACGGTCTTGTGGTCCTTCTCAGCCTGCATGCTGAAGACCTCCTTGCCGGCGAGGTCCTCGAACTTGATCTCGTTGAACTTGCCCCGCTTGCCGCCGCCGTCGGTCGATTCCGATTTGAGGCCGGACTGGGTCTTGCTGCCCGGCAGGTCGTAAGGGGGCATATGCAGGTCGTTGACGACCGTACCGGTGACGAGCGGGCGGTCGGGGTCGCCCTCGATGAACTCGACGATGACCTCCTGGCCGATGCGCGGGATGATCTGCCCACCCCAGTTCCTGCCGGACCAGGCCTGGCCGACGCGGACGCGGCAGGAGGTCGAGTCCTTCTCCCGATCCCAGTGGAAGCGCAGCCAGACCCGGCCGAACTTGTCGACGTCGATATCGCCTTCCTCGCCCTTGTTCTTCTCCCCGACGACCTTCGCGGTGTCGGGTCCGACGATCGTTGGCCAAGGCGTGAGGAGGGGGGCGCGAAAGCGCTTGTCGGCCTTCTGTAACTCGTAGGATCCCTGATAGATCGCATCGTCGGCGCGCTTCGAGGAGCGGTAGCTCTGGACCCCGAAACTGTGCGTGGCGCGGACCACGAGATATTCGGCGTCCTCGGAGCCGACCGGGTGCACGCCGAGCTTCATCAGTGAGCCCGGATGCAGGCTCGGCGCCTCGCCCATGGCCTGACGGCGGTCGTCCTGTGCCTGCTCGGCCTGGGCCAGCACCTTGGCGAAGCGCTCGCCCTTGCCACGGTCGAGATAGGCGCCGGGATAGTCGTAGCTCTCATACGCCTTGCTGCGCGCGAAACCTTCCTCGGCCTTGGCAGTCAGGTCGGCGGCCGACTTCTCGAAATCATAGTCCTTGAGCTCGATCTTGCCCGTGCGCAGGCGCCGAAGCGTCGACCATTGGGTGATGTGCTCGATCTGGCGGCGCTGTCGCCCATCCTTCGGCATGAAGGGGTAGTCCGTGCCGGCCCCGGCGAAGGTCGGCTCGGCGGCGGCGGTTACGGGATCATGCGAGGAGCGGGCGTCGGACAGGACGAGCTGATGGTCGTTGTCCGTGTGTTTGAAATAGTAATAGATCCCGTACTTCTCGAGCAGTCTGAGCACGAAGTCGAGATCGGTTTCGCGATACTGGACACAGTATTCGATCGCGGTCGGCTTGTCGCTGACGCGGTCGTCGAAGCTCGCCTTGGCATC